>JAJQAF010000315.1 GCA_021203945.1 Campylobacter sp. | reverse complement strand
AATAAGCGCCGTAGAAATTTTTCCAAAAGGCGATATAGCTCGCATAAATCCCGGAGCATCGGTATTATAAGCAAAAATTTTATCATTTTTAAATACTAAAGTATTTGCCGAACCCGATTGAACGGCAATCGTTGATGCTTCGTCGGCAAGTTTTAAGGCGTATTCTTTATGCGGAACGGTTACGTTTGCGCCGTTTAGTTTGAGAGATTTAAATTTTGACACAAGCTCGCTACCGTCTTTTAGTAAAACACGGGTATAAAGCGCGTCAAGATTGAGATCTCTCAGCGCTTTATTATGAAGCCTCGGTGATATGGAATGCTCTATCGGATCGCCGAAAACGGCAAAAGTTTGCATTATTTTACTCTAAAAATAAACGCGTCCTTATTAACGTCCCTGCGAATATCGCTTAAGGCGGTCTGCAAATTTTTATCGTCAAAAGGACCGACTAAAATTTTAGTCACTTCCCCTACTTTTAGGGTATGATAACTATATCCTTTAGTCTGAATTTTCTTTATATATTCGGCGTTAGGATTAAATTTGCCGGTAGCAAACACCTGAACATACGCGCCTTTCGAAGCCGTGCCTTTGGCTACGGAAGTGTTTTGTTTATTTGCCGGTTTGACCGGAGTTTTGGGCTCGGATTTTGACTGCGTGGAAGCCGGTTTCGTATCGGCTACGGTCTGCTGCGACTTAGATTTCGACTCTTGCGTCGTATCCGTTTTGGTTTCAGGTTTAGCCGTGGCTACTTGCCTGTTTTCTTTTGTCTGTTCAAGGGCGCTTGAGGCGGTCGGCTCTTTAGCTTTAACGTCGGTTTTAGCGACGCTTTTGCCATTTTCTTTATCTTTTAGTTTTTTAATCATATCCTCAAAATCATCTTGTTGCTTATTTTCAGGCACTATAGGAACTTGTTCAAATAATTGACCGTCATTCTTTTTTTCTTCTGGTTTCGCAAGAGGCGGCTGGGCTACCGAAGCCGTAGCATTATCCTGATGCGCCATTTGGTTATTCGTAATCGGCTGATCGATAGGAACGGGCGGCAGAGCCAATCTTAAATCATTATCGTTTTGAGCCTGCGTCGAATCACCGGAATTTAAAATTTTCATAGCGACTATAATCACCAAAAATAATATAACAAGCGCGGCAATAAACATCAAAAGCTTTTTTAGCTTGGCATTTTTTACATCATCATCTCTATCCAAAAGTATATCTTTTAACTCTTCATTTTCCATTTTTGCTCCTTACATATGTTTTGACCAACTAGCGCCACGCTCCTTTTGGTAAAGCTTATATGGCAGAGTTAGAATATTAAACTCCTTCGGCACGTCCATCGTAGGAAACATTCTCCACTCTTTAGCTAAACGCTGAGAGAGTTTCATACTTAGCATATTTGCCAGCTGATAGGCTTCATTTAGCGTCGTATGACCCTTATGAACGTAAAGATGCAAATGCCCCGATGTCTTAGTCTCATATGCCGTAAAATTTATATACCCTTCTTCTCTAAGCAATAACTGTGCCCTATGCCAAAATCGCTCGGGCGTCCTGCCGTTATAATCAAAAACGATATTCTCAACCTTGTCCGTCGCGTTAATCAAAGAGTGAGCGACTATGATTTTGCCGTCGTCGTGATCTTTTATCACTTTGTAATTTAACGGCTCATTGACCCTTTCGAATTTATTAAAAAACACCTTGCCTTTGTATTCAATCTTATTTACTATATTATCGCGTTTAATATAGTAATGATCGGTAATCATCTTAATAAGAGCCGTATCTATACTTTGCATCAATACATCGCTTTATCATAAATTATAAATTTGCTTGCGAGCTCTTTTAGTTCGGCTTTTATTCTGCTTTGCAAGGCGGTATTATTTATATCATCAAGCACATCGGCGATCTTATGAGCGATTATTTCAAATTCGGCTTCTTTCATACCGCGAGCCGTAAGCGCCGGACTGCCCACGCGAATTCCGCTTGTTACGAACGGGCTTCTTATCTCGCCCGGAACGGTGTTTTTATTAACCGTTATACCGGCATTTCCAAGTGCTATATCGGCGTCTTTTCCGCTAAATTCCTTATTTAAAAAACTCATCAAAATTAAGTGGTTATCCGTGCCGCCGCTTACAAGCTCATATCCGCGAGATACCAGCGTTTCGCCCAGTTTTTTAGCGTTTGCCTTGACTTGTTTGGCGTAAATTTTCCACTCGGGCGACAAATTATGCTTAAAACCTACCGCTTTGCCGGCTATCACATGCACGCGCGGTCCGCCCTGAATGCCCGGGAATATTGAAGAGTTGATCTTTTTTGCGTATTCTTCGTTGTTCGTCATTATAATGCCGCCTCTTGGACCGCGAAGCGTTTTATGCGTAGTAGAGCTTACGACATCGCAATACGGAAACGGATTTTGATGCTCGCCTGCTACTACGAGCCCCGCAATATGCGCCACGTCGGCAAAAAGTATCGCTCCGACTTCATCGGCGATAGCCCTAAATTTATCAAATTCTATCTCTCTGGTATAAGCGCTAGCTCCGCAAACTATGAGCTTTGGTTTGACTATCTTTGCTATATCAAGCACACGTTCATAGTTTATGCGTCCGTTTAACTCGACGCCGTAAAAAAAGCTTTCGTAAATTTTACCAGAGCTACTGACCTTTGCACCATGCGTCAGATGTCCGCCGTGGCTTAAATCCATACCTAAAATTTTATCGCCCGGATTTAAAAGCGCGCCATATACGCCTTGATTTGCCTGACTGCCGGAATTCGGCTGGACGTTCGCAAATTCGCAACCAAAAAGCTCCTTACATCTATCAATTGCGATTTGCTCTATACCATCGACATATTCGCAACCGCCGTAATATCTCTTGCCGGGATACCCTTCGGCATATTTGTTTGTTAGGATAGAGCCCATAACCTCCATTACTTCGGGGTAGGTAAAATTTTCACTGGCTATCATTTCAAGGTGATCGCATTGACGTTTTAACTCAAGCTGCGTCAGGTCAAAAATCTCTTTATCGTAACTTTGCAAGCTCATTTTTCATTCTCCTTTATTTCATTTTTTAGCGGTCTCATTGCAGGAAACAGTATAACGTCTCGAATCGATTTTTTATTCGCCAAAAGCATTACAAGCCTATCGATACCGATTCCTTGTCCCGCAGTCGGCGGCATAGCGTATCCAAGCGCACGCACGTAATCCTCGTCCATCTCGTGAGCCTCGTCGTCTCCGTTCTGTTTTGATTTGATCTGTGATGCAAATCTATTATATTGATCGATCGGATCGTTTAGCTCGTTAAAGCCGTTTGCTATTTCGCGCCCTGCGATAAACAGCTCAAATCTCTCGGCTATATCGGGGTTTTTATCGCTTCTTCTTGAAAGCGGACTAATAGAAATAGGAAAATCTATTATAAATGTAGGATTTATCAATTTACTTTCAACGTAATTATCAAAAAGCTCGGCTTGCAAATGTCCCAAATCAAGCTTAGAATTTGCCTCAAATCCGTCTGCTTTCAATTTGGCTAAAATTTTATCCTTATCTTCAATAATATCAGGCGAAATTCCACCTATCTGTGCGATAGCTTTTTTGTAATTTATCCTTGCGAAAGGTTTTGAAAAATCAATAGTCATATCATCAAATTTAATAATCTTCTCCATATCAAGCTTATCAAAAAGCACGCTAAAAAGTTCTTCCGTTAGCCCCATCAAATCGTGATAAGTATGATACGCCCAGTAAAATTCTATACTGGTAAATTCAGGGTTATGCGTTAGATCCATTCCCTCGTTTCTAAAATTTCTATTCATCTCATAGACGGCTTCAAATCCGCCCACGATTAAGCGCTTTAGATAAAGCTCAGGTGCGATTCTAAGGTATCTATCCACACCAAGCGAGTTATGAAAGGTAACAAAAGGCTTTGCGTTAGCCCCGCCCGCAATCGGGTGCATCATAGGCGTCTCAACTTCCAAAAAGCCCTTATCTTCAAAAAATCGCCTAATCGTAGAAACTATAATGGAGCGTTTTTTAAAATCGTTTCTGATCTCGGGATTCATAATCATATCAAGATAGCGTTGGCGGTATCTTGTTTCAATATCTATCAAGCCGTGATATTTTTCAGGTAGCGGCGAAATCGCTTTGGAAGCCAAATTTAACTCGCTAACATGCATTGAAAATTCGCCCGTTCTGGTAATAAATGCATAACCGCGCACGAATATGATGTCGCCCGTCTCTATATTTTTCTTAACGACTTTAAACCATTCGGCATCAAGCGTTTTGTTGCTAAAATAAATTTGTAAATTCCCGTCTTCATCTTCAATGTTCGCAAATATCGCTTTACCGGCGTCGCGAATGAGTTTAACGCGTCCGGCAAGGCTCACGAACTGACCTTCGGCTTTTTTATCGTCGGTATCTTTGATATGGGCGAATTTCATTCTAAATTTAGCTATGTCCATATCGCGTCTGAGAAAATGCGGATACGGATTTACGCCCATACTTCTTAAATTTTCAGCCGTTTGAAGCCTTTGAATTTCAAGTTGATTTTCAAATATCACCTTACTTGCCCTTTATGTTATTTTTGCTACACTCTTCACATACTCCATAAAGCTGCATCATATGTCCGGTAAGCTTAAATCCATGCTCTTTTGCGATACTTATCTGGCGCTTTTCTATGGTAGAGTCTTCAAATTCTATTATAAGACCGCACTTTCTGCATATCATATGGTCATGATGAGGTTTGGTGGCAAGCTCGAATTTTTTACCTTGCGAGCCGAAGCTGATAGACGTTACCATCTCGGATTCTTCCAGTAAATTTAAAGTGCGATAAACGGTTGCGATACCGATATTAAGTTCGGGATGAGTCTCTTTTATAAAAAGATACAATTTTTCGGGCGTAAAATGCTCGTCGTTGTTGTAAAGCGTTTTTAGTAAAACTTCGCGTTGTTTGGTATATTTTAAACCGTTATCGCGTAGTACTTTTTTAAATTTTTCGAGCAATGCGTCGTATTCTAAATTTTCTATCATCTTATCTCTCCTTTTGTGACATTTGTATCAGTATTTGTCGTCATGTTCGTATCCATTGTTATAAAGGCGTCCGTTTTATTTGCCTCGCTAGGACGCACCATAATATCGTCAATATCGTTTTTAAGGCTTTTAACGTCGATATTGGTTATCCATTTTCCGGTCTGTAAAAGTATCGGATATACCTTGCTGCCTTGAAAATACGACTCTATGTTTTTATTTAGATAGGTTCCGGCAACCACGGCTATAACGGCGGAAAACGTTAAGAAAATTTTACCGCTTCCGGTCAGAAATCCGCCGAATCTATCTAAAAATCCAAGTCCGCTCAAAGCTATGATCTTAGATAAAAATTTTCCTATCAAAAGACAAAGTATCCAAAAAACTATCCAAAGTCCTATGAATCCCACAAACTGAAGCATTGAGCTGTTTTCAAATTTATATATGTTAGAGTTTATAAAATTTTCGGCTACATCCGAAAATCTACTGGCTATCACAAGTCCGCCTATAAGCCCTATAAGCCCAAAAATTTCCTTAATAAGCCCGTTTAAAATTCCCTTTATGCCAAGAATTAATATTAGAGCGATTACTATTATGTCAAACCAAGTTACAAAATCCATTACGCACCCGCACCTATCGTATTTAAAAGTTCCTGTTGATTAGTCGAATAACGCATAGCGTTTTCTTTTGTAATAACACCGGCTCTTATGGCTTTTATTAAGGATTGAGTCTGGGTACACATGCCGGTTTGTTGCTGATTTAGTTGCATTTGAGAGTAAATTTGGTGTATTTTGTTTTCGCGGATCAAGTTCGCAATCGCCATATTGTTAATCAAAATTTCGTGTATCGCGCATCTACCGCCGCCCGCTTTCGGCAATAAACTTTGAGACACGACGGCGGTCAGCGAAACGCTAAGCATATTTCGCACTTGAAGTTGCTCGCTACCGTCAAAACTATCAACTATCCTATTTATGGTCTGGATAGCGGAATTCGTATGCAATGTGCCAAATACGAGGTGTCCCGTTACGGCAGCGGTTATCGCTATGGATATAGTCTCTTTATCTCTCATCTCGCCCACTA
>JAJQAF010000135.1 GCA_021203945.1 Campylobacter sp. | reverse complement strand
ATAAGATAGTGCTTAACGGATTGTGTCGCTTTGTTAAAAAATTAAATTTTAAATAATGACCAACCTGTCATCGCACCTAGTTATAATTTCGTTCAAAGTTAATCAAATTTACTATTAAAGGATTATTTTATATGGATATTCAAACTAGGATTAAAGAGATATTAAGTGCGCTTACGGCTGATATGCACGAGCGAGATCAGATAATGGCGATCGCCCTTTTAAGTGCGATTTCAGGGCAAAATACATTTTTATTCGGACCTCCCGGAACGGCTAAAAGCTTGATCGCCAGAAGGCTCTCGTCGGCGTTTAAGGATGTAAAATATTTTGAATATCTTATGAATAGATTTACCACACCCGAGGATATTTTCGGTCCGGTTTCCATTAAGGAGCTAAAAGAGGATAGATATATACGTAAGATTGACGGGTATTTACCAAGTGCCGACTTTGCGTTTTTAGATGAAATTTGGAAGTCGGGTCCTGCGATTTTAAACAACCTGCTAACGATAATAAACGAGCATATTTTTAAAAACGGCAACGAAAAGCTAAGCGTGCCGTTAAAGTCGCTAATCGTAGCTTCAAACGAAGTTCCGCCTGAAAATCAAGGTTTATAAGCTCTATACGATTGCTTCATTGTGCGTTTGCTAGTTCCTCCCGTTCAAGACGAAAATAACTTTAACGCCCTAATTTCAAGCTGTCCGAGTGCGGATAGCGCAAGGATTGACGGAAATTTATTATTAACTTATGATGAGATACAAAGGTGGCGCAAAGAAATTTACGACGTCAAGTTGAGCGACGAAACTATGCTTACTATCAAGAATATTCGCAAGGCTTTAAGCGAGCAAGAAAATATGCCCTATGTATCCGATCGCCGTTGGCAACGTGCGGCGATGCTTCTTAAAGCTTCGGCGTTTTGCAACGGACGAGCACAAACCAATCATTCGGATACGATTTTGTTAAAGTATTGTTTATGGACGACACCTGAAAATAAAGAAGCGACGCAAAATGTGGTAAGGCAAGCTATGCAGTCACGCCTATTTGACGATGAAATAGCTTTACTTGATATACAAAGAGACGAAGCCGAAAAGCAGATAAAACAAGAGCTTTTCTATCAAGAGCATTTATATAAAAATACTGTTGATTTAAATGGCAATGAGGCTTTAGAGGTCGATGGTCGGTTTTATAGAGACAGAAACGCTTACATCAATTGTCGTGGCTATATTTTACTAAGAGATCTAAAACCGGGTAAAAAATTTAATTTGATAATGGACTATAATAATATTCCAGATAGGAATGTAGAGTGTCAATTTAACTCTAACGGCGATTGCGTTATTAAACACATTTTCAATGACTTTGAAGACTATGTTTTTACACCTAAATTTATCCATAAAAAGGGCGATAGAAAAACGGACGTTGATGAGCTTGCTGTAAATTTATCAAATAAGGTTAGAAAAATTCGCTTAAATTTAAACGCTATTTTAGAGACAAATAATACAAAATTAAGCGAATACAAAAAAGAGCTAGGAGGTCATTTTGTATCTAAAAGCGAGATAGAGGAGATCATAAAAGACTTTTTAAAACGTAGCAGAAGTCTAAAACTTAAAATCGCCGACTGTGAACGCTTGGAGGCTTTATGCTAAGCGTTTTTAGCCAAGAAAAGGAGAACATACTAAATAAGCTGTTAAAATCGTATGGCGATATTTTATGCGAGCCGGAGCTTATGCAAAAACTGCAAGAACATCTTACGAAGTTAGAAGAACGAGTAGATGGTGCGATAGAAGAAAATCCATATATAGTTTATCAAGATAGGATAAAATTTTGGCGATTTTTTTACCAAAGCAAATTAAAAAGGTTAAACAAAGCTTTGATAAAAGACTATCGGGAGTTTTGTGCCTTTTCCGATATCCCATTTAACGAAAAATTTTGGCTCAACGCACTAAATCAAGAAAATGCAAACGACGATGAAGATGCGATTTATGCGAATATGCTTCTGGAGCAGTGGCAAAAAGAACTAGAAAAACAAAAAGCTAAAAAACTCAAAAAAAATAAAAAACAAAAAGCTGATAAACAAAAGCAAGAAAACACTCAAGAGCAGACGGATGAAAAAGAGAAAAATAACAATTATGAAATTTACGCCGGACTACTTTTGGAGCAGTGGCAGGATGAAGTGGAGCGACTGAAAGGCGAATGGAACGCTAAAACATCGGCGGACTTTGGAAAGGATTTTTTAAAAATAGCACGAAAATGGCTACAAGGCATACGCCGCCTGCGTAAGCAACTGTCTTTTTTGGGGATGGAGTTTGGATTTTGGTTTGACGATAGCGCAGGTTCGCTAACTCAAAAAGACACAAAACTAATGATGCAATATCTAGAATATCTTGAAAACGACGAGGGCGTTAAAAAAATAGCCGAACTTTTAGGTCAAATGCAAGAAGTAGAGCAGTCGCAAGAAATCCAAAGCGTAGAGGAAATACAAACCGACACGAAGCCTATCAAGGATGAAAATTCAAAAGAAGAGATAATTGGCGTGCGGCTGGGGAGTGAGATAGAATATGTTTTGCCGTCCGAGCTTGCGTTGATTTGTGATGAGACGGCGTCGGTTTTGTTTGATCTAAAATATCTTGAAAAAAAACTAATGTGCTTTAAGCTCGAAGGCATAGAATATCAATCTTGCGAGAATAAAAAACAGGTGCAAAAAGAGTGCGAAATACAATATAAACTAGGTTCCATGATCTTGTGCGTGGATACGAGCGGATCGATGAGCGGAACGCCTGAAAATATCGCCAAAGCCGTCGCTCTTATTTTGGCACAAACAGCCAACAAACAAGACAGAAAGTGTTTTTTGATAAATTTTTCAACAAAAATTACGACCATTGAGCTAAGCGGCAAAATGGAGCTTGCAAGGTTGATTAATTTTTTAAAGCTATCTTTTAACGACGTAACGGACGCAACACCCGCTTTGCGCTATGCCTTGGAAATGCTTAAAACAAAAAATTATGAAAAAGCCGATGTATTGATGATATCCGATTTTGTAATGGGCAATTTGCCTCTAGATTTACTTTATAAAATTCAAATGCAACGCAAGCTTAAAACTAAATTTAATTCTTTGGTCATCGGTTACGGCTATACGGCCGGCACGATGAAAACGCTTTTTGACAACGAGTGGATTTATAATCAAAACTCAAATAGCATCCAAGAGTTAGTGCAGGCTAAGAACGCGTTTGCCGAGGGGTTAAATAAAATTTAAGAGCTAATCTTGATGTAGCCCTTAAATGCGGTCTTTTTATTAAATTTAATTCCGATACTTATTTTAAGCCGTAAAACAAACGACCGACACTAAAATGTCCGTCGGTTTCGGATTAAATTTCGCTATCTTTCACATATTCTTTCAGCGTATTTAGTAGCTTTTCTTGCAAATATTTAGGCTCAATTATCCTTATAAACGGTAGCCAGTATTTCACAATGCGTAAAATTTCATCGTCGTATGAAACGTTTGTAGAAACGACTAGGGCGCTTTCGTCTTGTGAGATGATTTTTTGATTCGGCAGGATTTTTTTTCGCAAAAAATAACTAACGGCTTGTGGTTTTATTTCAAGCGTTACTTTGATGATCTCATCAGAAAACCAGTTCATATCGCTATTTTGTATCTTTTGTATAAAATTATTGTTTTGCTTAAACGTTGTTTGAATCACTCTAATGAGTACTATTTTTGAAAATGTAAAACTCTTAAGCTTGCCGTCGTCATCCGCCAAAAGATACCAAATTCCGTTAATATTTGTAAGTTTATATGGGTTTAATGTTCTTGGTTTGTCGTTATAGACACAGGTAACTCGGCGATGCGAGATTATAGCTTCGCTCACAGCCTTAAACTCCTCTCCGCTTTGCTCAAGGTCTTGGAAATTTTGACTTTTTATAAGATAAACTTGGTCTATTTCTTCGCTTAAAATGTCTGATATAAAGCTTTTATCTAGTGAAGGAAACATTGATTTTATACCGCAAAGCGCCGCAAATTTTTGTATGTCTTTAAAGCTTAGTTTGCCAAGAGCATAAGGCTCTATGCCGTAACGCCCGTTTTCAAATTTTATAGGCAGATCGCTCAATCTTTCCTTTATATCCCTACCGATTGTTCTTTTGCTGATATTAAATTCTTCTTGTAACTCATTTAGGCTAAATGTCTCGCCATTGTTTAACTTAATAAGAATTTGCGCCAGTCTTGTGCTTAGTTTGTCGTATGATCTTTGCAAAATTTATCCTTTTACGAAGAAATATTTTACCATAAATTTAATGACAAAACTTATCGTTGTTAGCAGCTGTAATTTTGCCTAAATCAATCTTGATTAAGGCGTAAATCCGTTCTCATGGGGAAATTTTATATTTTAGTCTAAAACGTTTGATCTGCAACCGATTTTAAACCCTTTCTAAAATTTCTTTTCTCTTCTCCCAATCGCTCATATAAACGCTTAAATACTCATAAAATTCGCGTGAGCGGTTTGGATAAAGCAGGTGAGCCGGCTAGTGAAAGATGACATATTCTATGCAAATTTTAGGCTTTTTATAAGCTCAATGTTTAAATTTATATATGATTTTACGGGATTGCAACTGCCCCATCTTGTTTTTATTTGGATTAAATTTATAAGTTTGTCCCTTGTATTCGTAGCTATTTATGGCGTTTAACCGCTCTTTTAAAATGCCGCTTAAAAGCACATTGCTGGTTTTTCCGTCTCTTAGGGTTAAATTTAAACCTTGCGGGATAAACTCGTAACCAAAATTCCTTAGCAAATTTATGCAGTTTTGTTGGACAACCTTTTCTAGTGTGATGTCGGCGTTCATTTTAAAACTTTCTAATTCTACCTTTTACACTTCCTGCTCTTTTTATAGCATTTTGCTGCATAAAACGTAACTTCTCATCTCACTTTTTATTCAATCAACTATGATTTGAAATTGTTTTGGGTATCCTTTTAGTTTTGCTTATGTTCCATCGCATGCTCTATCCAATTTTCTAAATTTTTAGAGATATCATTATAAGCATTATATCTATTTGGCTCATACACTTCAACATAGTTTGATAATTTTTCATTGTTTGATTGTAATGTAAAATTATCAAATGGATTTCTTCCTTTTGTATCAGTATTATTATTCTTATCTTTTAAATTATGTATATAAATTCCAAAAATCGCTTTGCCACTATTCCAAGCTTCTTTGATTTCATAATTAACCCATTTTCTGTTTGATGTCTCACTACCTATTAGAACTATAATACAAGAGCAACCATACATATTGTCATCAATCCATTTTTTTATTGCACTATCTCCAGCTCTTTTAACTTTTTCCCAATCATTTGAATTGCAAATATTTTGCCCTTCAACAACACCCATATTTTTTATCTGCTGAACTCGCCAGTTATCATTTTCGTAGTGAAAACTAAAAAATACTTTTCTCATTTTTATACCCTTTTAAAATCAAACAAAGAAACCAAGCAAGCAAATGCCACCATAAAAAAGCCAAATACTAGCTGATTTGCTAGCATTTATCATATCATAAACAATATTTGCATTATCTATTTTAAATTTAAAAATATCTCCAAAATCTCCTTTATGAAATTTATCAACTTTATTATTATAAATTTTTTTAAAATTTCGCTCCATTGTAAGATAATATGTATCCAAAACAAAAAATGCCACAAGCGGTATCAAAGCAATTAGAGAATTCTCTATCTTGCCTCTAAAAATTATCGCCGTAACTATTAATGTTATAGTCCAAGCCTTTATTTTAAAAGAATTTTCAGCCATTCTTTTAATTATTTCTTGAAGCATTTTTAACTCTTCCATAAATAGTTTTAGCTTATTGTCTTCTGTTATTTTACCCTCACCTTTCCGATTAGTAAATTTTGCATTAAGCCTTGTTTTTGTATTTGTAATTTTTCTAGTTTTTCTTTTAGTAATCTTATGTCGCGGATTTTTTCTAGCAGTTCATCAAAATAATCCGTGTCAAATGGTTGATTCAGATTTTTGAGCCTTTGCGTATCTATGCTAAAACCCTTTTCCAAATATTCATTTAGCGTTTCTGTCGCCCAAATTCTAAATCTAGTAGCTTGTGTTGAGTTGCGAAGCCTATATC
>JAJQAF010000038.1 GCA_021203945.1 Campylobacter sp. | reverse complement strand
TTTATATATAGCATATGTTTTATATTTGTATATTATTTTTTACCTTTTATTTATTCGATATCTATAACGATCTTAATGTTTATGCTTTTAATTTTATTAAAAAGAAAATTTTTAATAAAATTAATGGTTAATTGGAAGCATATTGTAGCTTAAAATTTATGTAGATTGATGAACATTAGAAGAACTGTATCATAAGCAATAAATTATATGGTGCCCGAGGTCGGACTCGAACCGACACAAGGTTGCCCTTACCAGATTTTGAGTCTGGCGCGTCTACCAGTTTCACCACTCGGGCTAATTAAAATTTTAGATGAATAAAATTTGAGTAAAAATAGAGACCTGCTAGAGGTCTCTACAAAAAGAATTATTTCTTTTTGCCTTTTTTAGTAGCCGATGCAGCTACTACTTCTTTGAGTTTCTTGCCAACTTTAAACTTGACAGCTTTGCTTGCAGGAACGTCAATAACTTTTTTAGTTCCGGGAACTCTTGCTTTTCTAGCGGCTCTGTCGGCGGTGCTGAAAGTACCAAAACCGATGAAGCTAATAGAATCGCCTTTCTCAAGAACGGCTTGAATTGTCTCTAAAGTAGCGTCAACAACTTTGAGAGAATCTTTTTTTGAAAGACCAGCCTTGTCGGCAACAGCTTGAATAAACTCAGCTTTTTTCATAAATCATCCTTTTAAGAAGTGTGATGGGGCAATTCTACAATCTTTTTTAAAAAAAAACAATAGTTTTTAGCGAAATTTAGCCGTAATTTTTAAAAATTTTAACAAAAAACGTCAAAATTAGCCGTTTTGCTCATTGATTTCAAATGCAAACTCCGTCTTTAAACCGATTTTTTTGATATCAATAAGGCGTAAATTTTCAAAATTTACTCTAGCGAGTCCATTTTTATCATTTATCTTATTTTTTGATATTTCTTTTAAAATTTTACCGCGATACGCTTTTGCGTGATGGCTTAAAATTTTACCGTTTTTTAAAAATTTAAACGTTATATACTCTCTTTTAATGTCGTAAAATTTTTCATAAAAACCGGCTCTTAGATCTAAAATATCGTCGTTTTGTAAAAAACTATCTACGGCTCGGCTAAAATTTTCATTATAAAATTTTTCTATATTTAGTTTGCCTATTTTTTCGCCTTGCTTGAGTTTGTATTCAGGGATCGGATCGCTTGCCGAAATAGGACCGAATAGATTTGAAAATATCAAAACGTTTTCGTCTATATATTTTTTGGAATTTTCTTCAAGCGAGCGGTAATCAAGGTGCTTATATGCGACTCCGTCGTATCTGAGAACGGCTTTTATACAGCCTTTGGCAAATATATCGTCTCTTAAGGTATCGCTTTGTCGCAAATTTTTAAAACCGAATAGTTTGCAAAGTTTTTCGTCACTCGCCGTCTTTAAAAAATCATTGTATTCGTTTAAAATTTTAAGCCTTAAATCAAAAAGCTTTGGAAAAATAAACCCGTCTTTTTGTATGCGTTCATTGCTCCGGATAGCGTTTTTGCTCTCGCTTGGAGAAAATAATATTTTTAATCCCATGCTAAACTCCATGCTTTTATTAGATCGTTCGCATTATACTATAAGTTGATAATCCTAAAAGAATTTGCATTTTCTCCGATATTGTAAAAAGCGGAATTAATTTTGCTTATAAAAAACAATAAAAAATTTAGGAATTTAAAATGAGAATAACAAACCAATCACGATTTAGCCAGACTTTGCATGATTATCAAAATAATATGAAAGGCGTTAATAAAAGCTATCAGCAAATTTCAAGCGGTCTAAAAATACAAAATTCATATGAAAATGCAAGCGTTTATAGTGACGCTATGAGACTTGACTATGAAGTGACTACGCTGGATCAAGTTGTCGAAGCTACGAGTAAATCGGTAAATTTCTCTAAAAATACGGACAAATCTTTACAAGAATTCGAAAAACAACTTGAAAATTTTAAAACAAAGGTCGTTCAAGCCGCTAGCGACGTTCATAATAAGACGTCTTTGGAGGCGTTGGCAAACGAGTTACAAGGAATAAAAAATCACCTTGTGAATATAGCAAATACTTCAGTAAACGGTCAGTTTTTATTTTCAGGAAGCGCCGTAGATACGAAACCGATCGATAATAACGGTAAATATCAAGGAAATCGCGATAGTATGAAAACTTCAGCCGGCTCTCAGATAGAATTACCGTATAATATCCCCGGATACGATATATTTTTGGGCAAAGATAACGATTATAGTAAAATTTTGACTACAAACGTAAATTTGGTGAATAATACAAAAACAGACGTGAGCGAGAACCCGCAATACCTAACCGCACAAAATACTATAAAGGATATGATCGGATTAAATTACGCCGAGGATTCTAAAAACGTTGATAGTAACGGTAAATACGCGGGCACGATCAATCCTGATTATGATTTTCTTGAAAATTCGGGCATATCTTTTCCCGATACTTATTTTTACTTACAGGGCAAAAAACCGGACGGAACGACATTCACCAGCAAATTTAAAATGACCGCCGATGCCAGCATAGAAGGTTTGATGCAAAAAATCGGTCAAGAATTCGGCAATACATCTACTACGAAAGTTGTCGATGTAAGTATAAATAACGAAGGACAATTTAACGTCAAAGACCTCACGAAAGGCAATCAGGTTATAGATTTTCATATGGTCGCGGCTACTTCTACGGCTGCCGATAAAAGCTCTATCGCTCAAAATACGGCTTTAGATACCGTAAATACTTTAGCCGATCTTAAGAACGCCTCAAACGTGCATATAACGGAATTTACAAAAAGCAAATTTATAGACAACCAAGGAAACGCGGCAGATTCGTTTGATTTTGATAAAATTAGGTTTGATAAAAAGGACAATAAAGTAACTTCAAACGTCTCTCAAGTAGTGAGAAAGAGCGGCGAATACGCAACCGACGCCACTAGGCTTAGCGAAGTGGCGGGAACCGGCGAGCTATATCCACCCAAAGAGCAAGGTAAATATAATATAGACGATCGAAAACTTAATATGGAAGTCCTTTCAAGAAACGGAACGGAGTATGAAATAAGCATAGATTTGGGACACGAGGAAAATTTAACGGCTACTCCGCCTGTCGCCGCACAAACGGCTACGTTTACGATAGGCGTAAAAGGTAGCGGAACAACGCAAACCTTTGATATATGGCATGCTACCGAATACGGAGAATTTACGACCCCCACAAAAGACGTTACATTTAGACAGATAAACGATATCATAGCCATGGCGGCAAGCGAGAATATACCCGCCGGAAACAACTATGCAAGCTACAATCAAGCCATTCACCTTAGCAAAGGAGCCGTAGAGGTAAATTTAAACGATAAGGGCAAAATAGAGCTTACCGACAAGACGAATTCCGTCTCTACCATCGAAATTTCGCTTTATGACGCTACAACCGACGTTGAAAAATTTTACGGAGATAGCACGGGAAACACAACCGCTACATCGCAGGGAAGAGGCTCGGCATTTACATTTTCGGAAAATAACGCCATAACAATCGATGAGCCGAGCGTAAACGTATTTGATGATCTGGATAAAATGATAGAGGCGGTCAGACAAGGGTATTACCGAGCTAACGCCGATAGTGAAGATCCTAGAAATACGGGAATGCAAGGAGCCATAGAACGCCTTGACCACTTGATAGATCACGCAAATAAGGAGCTTACCAAGATCGGTTCGCAAACGAATCTAATTACGGCAACAAAAGAGCGTGCTTCTTTGATGAAAGTAAATGTTCTCACGGTCAAAAATGAGGTCATTGACGCAGATTACGCGGAAGCCTATCTAAATTTTACGCAAAAATCGCTCTCGTATCAGGCTATGCTCCAAGCAAGCGCAAAAATCAATCAACTAAGCCTACTAAACTATATGTAGTCATATTCGGCAGACGCTTTTGCCTGCCGATTTTTAAAATTTAAAGCCTACTGTGCTATAATTAGCCTTTTTAGAACAAAGGATTTAAAATTTTACGTCAATCTTTATTAACCGTTGCTATTTGTATTTTGGTGTATTTTGGTATCGCGACCGCTGCTCCTACGGCTGATTTTGTAGGTTCTTTGGGGCAAACCGTCGGTCTTGCAAATATAAAACTTTTCGGCTATATCGCATACGTTTATCCGTTTTTTCTTATTATTTTTGCTTATTACGTTTATAAAAATTTTCAAAATTTCGATTTGGAATTCTCACAGTTTTTGCTGGGAATTTTTCTATTTTTCTTATCGTTTGTGATGTTTCAAGCTGTTACGACTTCGAGCGAAAACGGCGGATTGATAGGAAATTTTATAAACGACGCTTTAAAAGAAGTTATCGGCATGATAGGCACTTGCGTGGCGATATTTATGATATTTACTATTTCGCTAGGTCTTATTTTTAGAGAAAATTTAATCGTCATATTAAAAAAGGCTTTTGTCATTCCAAATGATAAAATTTCATCCGCTTCGCCTAAAAAAGCGCGTATAGAACAAAAGCAAGTAGCTAAAATAGAACGTAAAAAAACAAAAGAAGATACGACTAACGATGAGATAATCGACACTCAAATTTTAGCCGAAGAGAGTGAAAATTTAGAGCAAAATGAGTCTAAAGAGGTTAAAATTTTAACGTTAAACGGCGTTGAAATTCTAAATGAAGTGGCTGAAAATAAGCAGTTGCTTGATCAAATCGAAAAGGGCAAGGTTGAAAAGCCGAAGGACTTCACTCTGCCTTCGCTTAAATTTCTAAACGATCCGCCAAAACGTTCGCATAATATCAACGAAGCCGAAATTGATCAAAAGATTTCCGATTTACTGGATAAACTTCGTAAATTTAAAATCGACGGCGATGTGGTGCGAACATACACGGGACCGATCGTAACTACGTTTGAATTTCGTCCCGCTCCGCATATAAAAGTGAGTAAAATTCTTACGCTTCAAGATGATTTGGCGATGGCTTTAAAAGCTCAGACTATCCGTATCCAAGCGCCGATTCCCGGTAAAGATGTAGTCGGTATTGAAGTGCCTAATCAATCTAGCGAAACTATATATCTAAAAGAAATTTTAGAAAGTGAAATTTATAAAAAGGCTTCAAGTCCGCTAACGATGGCACTTGGTAAAGACATCGTCGGAGCACCGTTTATAACCGATCTTAAGAAGCTTCCGCACTTGCTAATCGCCGGAACTACGGGATCGGGTAAGAGCGTAGGGATAAATGCAATGCTTTTAAGTTTGCTGTATCGCAATAGCCCGCAGACCTTACGCTTGATGATGATAGATCCGAAGATGCTTGAATTTAGTATTTATAACGATATTCCGCATCTTCTTACGCCTGTCATTACGCAGGCAAAGCAGGCGATTACGGCGTTAGCTAATATGGTTGCGGAGATGGAGCGAAGATATACGATAATGAGCCATACTCGCACCAAAAACATAGAAAGCTACAATGAAAAGATGAAAATTGAAGGCGGCGAACAGTTTGCGTATATCGTAGTTATCATTGACGAACTTGCCGATTTGATGATGACTAGCGGCAAAGACGTGGAGCTATATATAGGACGGCTTGCCCAGATGGCGCGCGCTAGCGGAATTCATCTGATAGTCGCGACCCAACGCCCAAGCGTAGATGTCGTAACGGGACTAATCAAAGCAAATTTGCCAAGCCGTATCAGCTACCGAGTAGGGCAGAGAATTGATAGCAAGGTAATCTTGGATCAAATGGGTGCGGAGAGTTTGCTGGGACGCGGCGATATGCTATTTACACCGCCGGGAAGTCCGGGGATAATTAGGCTTCATGCACCTTTTGCAAGCGAGAAAGAGATAGAAAACATCGTAAATTTCCTAAAAGAGCAGCAGGAAGTCGTTTATGACGATAGATTTTTAGCCGAAGAGAGTGCAAATAGCGGCGGCGGAACTGGTGGAAGTGCGAATTTGGGCGATCTTGACGAAAGATACGAAGAGGCTAAATAGATAATTTTAAGCGAGCAAAAAACTTCAATCAGTTATATTCAAAGGCTGCTTGGAGTAGGCTATAACCGCGCTGCAAACATCATTGAGCAAATGGAGCAAATGGGCGTGCTAAGCCCGGTTAATGACAAAGGGCAAAGGGAAAATTTATAAAAATATAATGTAATATTTTTATAAAATTTTCTTAAAA
>JAJQAF010000199.1 GCA_021203945.1 Campylobacter sp. | reverse complement strand
GAACACTATCTTACGGTCGGACCTTTGGGTTATAGCGGGCTTCATCATGCAAAACACGCAAGCGATAATGCGGCTGCCATATTTGCCATAGGCACCTGTTCCAGCTTCGGAGGAGTTCAAGCGGCTCGTCCGAATCCTTCAAATTCTCAAGCTCTAAGCAAAGCCACGAGCAAACCCGTTATAAACGTTCCGGGCTGTCCGCCCAGCGAAAAAAATATCGTAGGAAACGTGCTTCATTTCATTCTTTTCGGAACACTGCCGGCACTTGACGTATTTAATCGTCCAAAATGGGCTTACGGGCTTAGAATTCACGATTTATGCGAAAGACGCGGACATTTTGATGCGGGTGAATTCGTTCAAACGTTCGGCGACGAGGGTGCTAAAAACGGATATTGTCTATATAAAGTCGGCTGTAAGGGTCCATATACCTTTAATAACTGTTCGCGAGAGAGATTTAATCAACATACAAGCTGGCCCGTTCAATCAGGACACGGCTGCATAGGTTGCAGCGAGCCTGATTTTTGGGATACTATGGGACCTTTTGAAGAGCCTATGGCGGATAGATTATTTGATACGGTTTTAGGACTTGGAGCGGATAACGTAAGCGATAAAATCGGTATCGGCATACTTGCGCTTGCCGGTATCGGCATAGCCGCACATGCCGCAATCGGCGTTTTTGCAAAAGATAAAAATAAAGAAGAGGCGTAAAATGAGCGAACAAAGAATAGTAATAGATCCTATCACAAGGATAGAGGGACACCTTCGTATTGAAGTCGTCGTAGATGAAAATAATGTCGTAAAAGAGGCGTATTCGGGCTCAACTCTTTGGCGCGGAATCGAGCAAATCGTAAAAGGACGCGATCCTAGAGACGCCGGATTTTTCACGCAAAGAATTTGCGGGGTTTGCACGTTTTCTCACTATCGTGCAGGTATCGTAGCCGTTGAAAATGCGCTTGGTATAACTCCGCCGTTAAATGCGCAACTAACAAGAACGCTTATGAATAATGCGCTTTATTTGCACGATCACGTAGTGCATTTTTATCAGTTGCACGGGCTTGATTGGGTTGATATAGTCTCCGCGCTAGAGGCCGATCCTATAAAGGCAAGCGAAGAAGCGTTTAAATACTGCGATACTCCTTATGCGACGGGTGCGGATAAGCTAAAAGAAGTTAAAGAGCGCGTGGCGGCATTTGCCAAAAAAGGAAATTTAGGACCTTTTGCAAATGCTTACTGGGGGCATAGCGCATATAAATTTACGCCCGAGCAAAATTTAATCGTCCTTTCGCATTATTTGGAGTGTTTAAGCATTCAAAGGACTATGGCACAGATGATGGCGATATTCGGCTCTAAAAATCCGCATCCGCAAAGCCTAACCGTCGGCGGCGTAACCTGCGTTATGGATATACTAAGCCCTTCGAGATTAGGGGAATATTTAACTAAATTTAAAGAAGTGGCGGAATTCGTAAATAGAGCGTATTATCCCGACGTCGTTATGGCGGCTAAGGCTTATGCCGATGAGCCGAGCGTATTAAACGACGTAGGCGTGGCGAATTTATTTGCTTATGATGAATTTTTAGTCGGCAAAAACGATTATCTGTTACAAGGCGGAATGATACTAAACGGCGATATAAGCAAGGTTTATGAAGTTGATGATACGAAAATAACCGAAGAGGCTACAAGGTCTTGGTATAAAGACGATGCTCCGCTTCATCCGTATGACGGCAAAACGGAGCCTAACTATACGGGCTTTGTTGATATGAAGACGCTTGACGGACACGGCAATATGGTAGATACGAAAGTCTTTGACGAAAAAGGTAAATATAGCTGGATCAAAGCTCCGAGATATGAGGGCAAACCTATGCAAGTAGGACCGATAGCGAGTATCGTGATAAACTATGCCAAGGGCAACAAAAGAATAGTTCCTATCGTAGATAAATTCTTAAAAGATTCAGAGCTTCCGCTAAGTGCGGTGTTTTCTACTTTAGGCAGAACCGCAACTCGTATGATAGAGGCTAAATTGGTCGCCGATCACGGACTTACGGCGTTTAATAGCTTGATTGAAAATTTAAAAAGCGATCAGGAAACATGCGCCAGATACGATATAGACAAATCAAAAGAGTATAAGGGCTATTTTGCCGGAAATGCTCCAAGGGGCGCACTAAGCCACTGGTGCAGAATCAAAAACGGCGTTATAGAAAATTGGCAGGCGGTTGTGCCTTCCACTTGGAACGCATCTCCGAAAGACGCAAAAAATATGCGCGGCTCATATGAACAGTGCATTATAGGGCTAAAGATTGCGGATTTAACCAAACCTTTAGAAATTATTCGTAAAATTCACTCATACGATCCTTGTATAGCATGTGCGGTGCATGTTATGGATACTAAAGGAAATCGGCTCGGCGAATATAAAATAAATCCGAATTTATAAGGAGGGATTATGTCAAATCATAAACCGGATCGTATCAGCGAATACGAATTTTCCATCGGATTGAGACTTACTCATTGGATTAGATTTGCGGCTATTTCGTTTCTTGTTTTAAGTGGATTTTATCTGTCTTATGTTTTTATAAGCCCGGATATCAGCAAAGAACCGGTGCTTTTTATGCAGGCTAAATGGCGTGCGGCGCATCAGATTGCCGGATTTGTCTTGATAGCTTGTTTTATATTTAAATTTTATCTGTTCGTATTTGATAAGCATAGTCGCAAAGAGTGGATGAGCGCGGTTGATTTTGTAAATCCTAAAGTTTGGATCGCGCAGATTAAATATTATCTGTTTTTAGGACCGCATCCGCATTTAAAAGGCGTATATAATCCGCTTCAATTTGCATCGTATCTTTTCTTTTACATAGTGCTTTTTGTCATATGTCTTAGCGGACTTATCCTTTACGCTCACGTTTATCACGAAGGGCTCGGAGGTCTTTTATACGAGCCTATGAGATATTTTGAGGAGCTTATGGGCGGACTTGCGAATGTTAGAACGATTCATAGAATTTCAATGTGGATTATCATTATATTCGTGGTAGTGCATGTTTATATGGCGGTATTTAATGCCGTGAAAGGTAAAAACGGAGCTATGGACGCCGTCGTAAGCGGCTATAAATTTGTCAAAGAAGATCACTGATATATGAAAGTGCTTGTTCTTGGCATAGGTAACGTAATGTTCTCCGACGAAGGCGTCGGAGTTCATTTTACGCAAACGATTAAAAGAAACTACAAATTTACCCACGATACTCATAGCTTAAATTTCATAGACGGCGGCACGCTTGCCATCGCTCTTACGCCGATTATCGCAGAATATGATTACTTGATAGTGGTTGATTGCATTTCTAGCGACGACGGAGGAGTAGGAGACGTTTATTTTTTTGATTATGACGCGATACCGGGCAAAATTTCATGGGACGGCTCGGCTCATGAAGTTGAGATGCTTCAAACCTTGCAGCTTATGGAGCTTGCGGGAGATATACCAAAAACCAAAATTTTAGGTATCATACCAAAAAGAGTTGTGCCTATGAGCTTTGAGCTGTCAAGCGAGATTCAAAAAGGCTTTTTTGTTATGGAAAAAACTCTTTTAAAACACTTAAAGGATATGGGATTTGCTTATGAAAAAATTGCGAATTTTAATATCTCTGACATAGCCAAAGAGTATGAAAGAAAGGGGTTTGATGATACTTTGCTTTGAGTTTAACCACTCAAATTTAAACGATAATTCGGCGTTTTTTTTAAATTTTTACGCTCAAAAAAGCGAACTTGCCTATGGCATTGATAAAAACGGCTACGATTTAAGGCTTTACGTGCAGGGCGATCAAGAGGAGCTTTTAAAATTTTCAGACGATATTTCAACTAAAATCCCCCATTCTATTTTTCTTCAAAGCTCACGTGTTTTTGTAAGCCAAACTCTTGGCGGCAAGCATGCAAAATTTAAAAATTTACTTTCAAATATAACGCCTAATATGGTTGATGATTTTAAAAACGGCAAAATTACGGTATGTGAAAACGGCGTATTTAGCGATATTGCGATAAAATCTGACGACGGATTTACAAATGTTACGCAAAGTAATTTTGATAATCTTTTAAATTTTGCCTTTAAAGAGATTATTGGCGGTAAAAATGTTATATTTAAAGATATAAACAATGAGTTTGATATGTTTAAATTTGACGAACTAAGCGATAAATTTGATATTTTGACGCCTACAAACCTTTGCAATTTACCGAAAATTTTTATCGTAAATCAAAACGAGCAGATAGCTTTGGCAAGCTACGAAAAGCCCGCCGTTTGGTTAAAAACAAATGCGATTTACAGGCAAAATCACGTTAATTCTCCGCATTTTTTTAAAGTCGCCGCCGCCAGAGATATTTTTATTTATGCACTTTGCGAAAAGCTTTTTGCAAACGGCGTAAGCTTTATCTCAATGCGTGTTAAAAAGCCCCTTTTTACGGCGATTGCGCTGGAAAATAGCTATATTTTTTTAAACTCAAATGCCTATTACGACGGCGAAATTTCAGATGTGATAAACTTCGCCGAGGATAAAAATTTAGCAAATTTTAACCTTGCTTCAAATTTGGCATTGGGGTCAAAAAATGAAAATAGATTGAGAATTTTTTTAAGCAAATTTAAAAACGACGAGATTAAAATTTACCGTAAGAACGATGATTTTAGCGTGCTAAATTTTAATATTCCAAATAGTTTTGAAAAGCTTTTTGCTAAGCTTAAAAATCAAGACGGAGCGGATAGGCTGCTTGCAAATTATGAGTTAAATTTTACCTTACCAAACGGCAAGATAGAGCTTGCCTCAAGCTTTTTTAGCCTGTTTTGCATACTCGGCGTCATTTTAGGCTATGGGAGCGATTTGGAAAAAAGCGGAGCAAAATTGTTGCAAAACGCTATGGATTTTAACGGCGCAAAAGGACCTAGACTTGATTTTAAAATGCTTGACAGGAGCGAATTTGACGTTTTAAAATTTATCCGAAGCGCGATGAGTTTTAAGCTTGCCGGAGTTGATGATAGGCTTTTGTGCTACGGATGTATCGAATCTTTTGTCTATTTTTTAAGCGATTTTTGCGACGCTTTAAAAGATGATTTCGGGGCTTTTGACGCGATATTGCAAGGCTCGCTTTTTGAGTGTAAAACACTTGCAAATTTAATCTTAAAACATCTTCGCGTTTCAACTAATGCACGTTTTAGCAAAGAGCTTTCGCTTGAAGAAATGTTTTAGATACGAAATTTCAGGTCTTGTGCAAGGCGTCGGCTTTCGTCCGTTTGTTTATAATCTGGCGCTTAAGCTTAATCTTTTCGGCGAGGTTTATAACGACGATGAGGGCGTGAAATTAGAGCTTTACGGCAAAGATGAGAGTATAGAAAATTTTGAAAAAGCCTTATTTTGCGAACTTCCCGAATTAGCCAGAATAGATGAGTTTAAGAAATTTAAAAGCGAGCGTGAGTTTGAAAAATTTGAGATAATCGCTTCAAAATCGGCAAGCAAACACGCTCCTATTTTGCCCGATTTTGCGCTTTGTGCCGATTGCGAACGCGAATTTTACGATCCGAAAAATCCGCGCTATCTTTATCCATTTATAAATTGCACCAACTGCGGTCCCAGATTTTCCATAATCAAATCTTTGCCTTATGATCGTAAAAATACGACTATGAGCAAATTTACGATGTGTCCGCGCTGCCTTGGCGAGTATCAAAATCCGCTTGATCGCAGGTATCACGCTCAGCCGATTTCTTGCCCCGATTGCGGTCCGAAACTCTACTTAAAAGATAAGTCGGGTAAAATTTTAAGCGTCCAAAACGAAGCGGCGAAACAAGCGGCGAATTTGATAAAAGACGGCAAAATCTTAGCCGTAAAAGGGCTTGGCGGATTTCATTTGGTCTGCGACGCTACGAACGAGAATACGCTAAATGAGCTAAGAATACGTAAAAATCGCCCCAAAAAGCCTTTTGCCATAATGTGCAAGGATTTGGCTCAAGCTAAAATTTATGCCGAAATTTCAAAGGCAGAAGAGAAAATTTTAATTTCAAATTTAAAACCGATCGTGGTTTTAAAGTCGGTTGCAAATTCAAATTTATCCGATTTGATCGCACCAGGTTTAAATAAAATCGGCATATTTTTACCTTACACGGGCATTCATCTTTTGCTTTTTAGCTATCTTGATATGCC
>JAJQAF010000067.1 GCA_021203945.1 Campylobacter sp. | reverse complement strand
AAATCGCCACCGGCGCGTATATACAAAGCTGCGTTACATCGTCGCCGAACACCCTTTGATCGACGAATTTCGTTATCTCGCTCACGTCTAAGCTTAGCTCTTTGCCGTTTTTGTAATCAACCCTTAACGCGTAATTTCGCCCGTATTTGATATGCGTTAGTTTCGCCGTTACCGGCGTTAGTCCCGTCGGGAGTATCTCTTTTTGTAAAAGGACGTTTAAAAAAGTGGATTTGCCGCTTGAAAACTGTCCGATTACGGCGATCGTGATAGGTTCGCTCAAAAACAGATCAAGCTTTTTTAGCTCCTCTTTTAGCTCGTTTGAAGAGTGAAATTTCGGTTCTAAAAGCTCGTTTTCAAATCTCTTAAATCGCCCGTAAAAATCATCGCTAAAAATTTTAAAATATGCCGCTTTATAGGCATTTATAAACTCTTCAAACATTTTTTAGCTCCGAATTTATAGCGTTTAAGCAGCTTTCGACGTTTTGCAAATTAGCCAGCTCTTGAGACATTTCGTCGTTTGTTTCCGCAAGCAACGCTATCTGCCCGTTTAAGAGCTCTTTGCTCGCTTCAAATTTATCTTTTTTATCTTGCATTATTTCATCTATCTCTTTTTGAAATTCTTGTTTTTCGAATTCGCTAAGCTCGAAAACGAAATTTTTAATTTTCTCGTCGCTTAAAAACTCGCCGAGCGCGCTATCTATCGTTGTCGTAAGGCGATTGGTTTCTAAATTTAATGCGCTATTTATACGCTTGCAAACGTCGTTTGTTTCAAATTGTATGCCCTTTAAGCTCAGATAGTCGTTTATGCTAAAGATTTTATCGTCTTCGTTAGGTTTAAAATCGCTAAATTTAAGCGCAATATTATTTTTGCAAGCTTTTATCCGCTTTAAAATTTCATTGCGATTTTGACGCATTATGCCGATAATACCGTCGTTTAACGCGCTTTGTATTATATAGTCGGCGCGTTTTACTTCAAGTTTATTTTTGCTACGTTTTGCAAAATCGACTTCGTTTAAAATGCGATCTCTTAGCGTTTGCATTAGCGTTTTTAAGCCTATGTCAAAATCCGTATCAAGTCCCGAGATGTCGAGCTTTGCAAGTTCGCTTCGCATAGCTGATTTTACCTCTTGAAACTCTGATTGTAACGATAGCCAAAGAGTGTTTAACTTTGAAAATTTTTCGTTTAGATTTAGATTTGAGCCTACTAAATTTAGTATTTTTTGCTTGGTTTGCGTTAAAAATTCCTCGCAAACGGCTATCAGTTCCTTTTTATAAGCCTCTAAACTAAGACGAGATTTTTGATTATTCTCCCCGAAAAACGTCTCGTAAAGATAAATTTTAAAATTTTCCATACCGCTATTTGGCTTACCGTCAAGATAATCTTTAGCGCTTACGGCAAAAAAATCTATGCTAAATTTATCTTTTTTATCGTCGCCGAAACGTTCGTTTAAGCTTTTTTTGGCATAGACCATCACTTCGCTAAGCTCGTCTTTGCTTAGTAAGTCGATGTGCGTCAAAATAACGACCAGCTTTACGATATGCGAATTTTTCACGCTTTTAGCTATAAATTCCACATCTTTTTGAGTGGTGCTTTGAGATACGTTCATCAAATGCACCATCAGGTCGCTTTCGCTCATAAAATCTCTCACCAGCTTTTCTCGCAAATCTACCGCGTCGTCGATACCGGGGGTGTCTATTATGCAGATATTGTCTTTTAAAAGCTCTAAATTTTCATAAAGCTCAACGTTTTTTACGAACTTTGCATACTCCGAGGTAGCCGACGTATAGTTTTTTAGCTCGTGCGTTTTTATTCGCACGTCGGTGCCTATAAATTTCGCACACTCGGCGCTCAAGTCGTATCCAAGCTCTTTTATCTCTTCTTCGCTCCAAAATTTTACCGTCGCATAAGGTGCGTTAGAGTGTTTGAGTAGCGTCAGATTGATCGTCTCGGGCACGTTTGAAGTGCCCAATATTTCGGCGTCCAGTAGTGCGTTTAACATAGTCGATTTACCCGCGTTTATGACGCCCGTTACTACTATATTAAATTTTAGCTCGTCTATCTTTTGCTTTGCCGATTGCAGTTTGGTCGTAAAATTTCGGCTTCCTTCAAGCGCCGATATTTCTTGTAAAATTGCGTTTAAAACGTCTATTTTTCTATGAAATATATCTATTTTTTTGCTATTTTTAACACTCGTTTCGTTTTTGCTTTCGATTATATCGTTTAATAATATATCTAAATTTTTAAATTCAGTTTGGCTTATGATATTTTCAATTTGTAGTATTTTTAACGCGTCTATTATTTTTTGCTTTGAAATTTTTGACGATCTTATCGCGTTTATAGCCCCTATTTGCCCGCTTTGAATACTATAAAGATTGGTTTTTAGCCCAAGCGAGTGAAGTATCTGTTTAAATTCTTTAATAGCCGTAAATCTCTCGTAATTTCGGGCGTTACAAGCTAATAACGTGGCTAAAATTTTCTCCTCGGCTATTATAAGCGTTCGATCGTCCAAAAATAGCTTGAGATCGCCCCAAATTTCGGTTAAAAATTTATCCATCTTTGCTCTTTAAACGTTAAGATTTAGAGATATTTTAATATCTTTTTACTTACAAAGCTATCAATCATTATATGAGAATAGTGTGATTTTTGTTACCGTTTGTTTATCGAATTCGTAAAAATCTTTGTAAAAATTTTGCTTCGTATGTTATAATGCTGAAACAAAAATTTTAATATTAAATTTTTGAAATTTTTATAAGGGGTCTATAATGAAACTAAACAAACTTAGTTTAGCCGCGGTTATCGCGCTTGGTTGCTTTAGCTCCGCAAATGCCGCAGATACGCTTGTAGAGGCGTTTACTAATGGAAAGCTCAGCGGGACTATAAAGGCTACTTACGCCGACGTGACCGATGAAAGAAGTGCGGTTCACAACGAAAATATATTCGGTATAGGTCTTGAGCTGGGTTACGTTACCGATCCGTTTTACGGATTTAGGTTGGGTATTACCGGTCAAGCGCACGGTTCTATAAGTCCGGACGATAACGCAAAAACGTATTACAACAAAGAATGGTATGCCAACGGAGCGGTGCTTTCCGAGTTATATTTAGGATACGGCATAGGTAAAACCGATATAAAAGTCGGTCGCCAATACTTCGTATCTCCGACTGTTGCGGGTAATTATACGCGTGCCTTTAAAGAATCGTTTGAAGGCGTCAGTATAACAAACAAAGATATACCGGATACTACGCTTACCGCCGCATGGTTTTATAAATTTCAAGGCAGGAGCAAGGTTGCTATGGGTAGTACCGATACGGGTGCGCCGAGATTTGACGATAGAGTTATCGTAGCAGGTTTAAGCGGTCCGACTACTCTTAAATTTGATAATATTTTTACCGGCACTATAGTAAATAAATCTATCCCGGGCTTAACTTTGAGCGCCTCTTACGCAATGGGAACGGATGTGGAATATCTTAACTCAAAAGACGATATTAACATATTTAATGTGGAAGCAAGTTATAAAGTCGGGGTAACGGATATTTTAAAACTCGGCATCGATTTAAACTATAAGGGCTCCCGTTCGGAGGGAATGGTCGCTCAGCGAAACTATGAGGGCGATATGTTCGGCGTGCGTTTAGGCGCTTATGATTTTTATGGATTTACGGCGACATACGCTTATACGACTATGAGCGACGACGATGCGCTTATTTTTAGCTTCGGTAACGGCGGAAGCTCATATACCGCACTACCTATCCGCGGACCGTTCGTATTTACGGGCTATGCCGGTATGGATACACATAAAGTTACTCTTGGATACGACTTTGGCGCTATCGGTGTAAACGGTCTAAAGACTACGTTTCAATATATAAACGGCGAACAAGACACTCCGTCTCATCAAGCCGGTGCAACGGCGGCTAACACTCATATGGACGTAGAAGGTTGGGCGGCTGTTGCCAGCTATGCCATACCTCAAGTCAAAGGCTTAACCGCTTCCGCGACATACGTTGCGCTTGAAAGAGACAACCACTATGCCGACGGAACAAGCAAGAAAACCGATAACGACGAGCGTTGGTTGCAATTATCTTACAAATTTAATCTTTTAAATTAGCGATTTAGCGGGGCTCCCCCGCTAAGCTTTTAACCGCTAGCGCATTTTGCGCGCAAAATTAAATTTTATCCGACTTATTGCGGAAACGGCTATTAATCATTTATGCAAACGGAAAAATATTCAAAAGACACATTAAAAATAAAAATTTACGACATAAAAGTAACGACTTTAGTTCGCACCGTTTATCAAAACGGCAGGTTTGGATTTGCGATAGCATATCGCTAACAGCCTAGCGGTATGATTATATTTTTAAGAAGCATAAAGCCTTATTCGCGTGCATAAATCATAATTTACAAGTGTTTTGGCTGACGAATACACCGCAATAAACAGCAAAGCAAGGACGTTTAGGCGCGATATTTACGCCATTTTGCCCATACTTCCCATTAAATTACGCTTAGTGCGAGAAGGTAGAGGCGGATCGCTTAGACGATTTGCGAAATGGCAGTGGTAAATTTAATGGCTGTAAATTTTAAGTTATGCTAAAATTCAGCTTTAAATTTATAAAATTTCAGCAAAAGCGTCGTGAATTGTATTTAAATTTTTAAGGTAAATTTAAGCGCAACCGCTGCGTTACGACAAATTTGCACAATCATTTAAAGATATTCGCAAGACGCCGCCTATAAAAAATAAAGGAGACGATATGCAACTGCTTGAAGCCATGAAAAAGCGCACGAGTTTGCGCGATTTTACGGATTATGTGCCTAGCGCGGAAGAGATTGATGCGATACTTGAAGCGATTTATTATGCGCCGATAGTATTTATGACGAAAGATACCCACATCAGCGTCATTACAGATAAGAAAATTTTAGCCGAGCTCGACGCACTAGGCGTTAGCAAATACGGCAAACTGCTAAATGCCGCTAGCGTGCTTTACGGTGCTCCCGTGTATTTTGTGATATCTGCAAAGCTACTGGATGAAGTGCCTGATATGCTCGAAGGTATCGTAACGCCGGAGTTTTGCAACCGCAGCACATATTGGACGATCGGCACGGCGGTGCAAAATATCCAACTTCGCGCCGTTGAGCTTGGACTAGCGACCTGCCCGGCAAACGGTCCTGTAGTAGGACTACTGGAAAATAAAGAATTAGCCCGTAAAATCGGCATTCCCGAGGGTTACACGCCGATTACGTCCATAATGCTGGGCAAAAGTAATACCGAATATAAAGAGCGCGCGAACAGCAAAGATAACTATCACGTTAAATTTATCTAAATTTAAGACGATTGCAGCGTAATGTTCATAGACGGCGAATACATAACGCGGATAGCGGATAAATTTACGGTAAATTAGCGCTTTGCCAGAATTTACGCTTTTTACTTGCAACGGTTTTAAGGCTTAAACACGCTATTTTAGGAATTTAAACGAAATAAAACTGTAAGCTCGTTTAATCAAAATGCAAAATGATAAATATCGCTAAGCAAAAGCCGTATAAATGCGAAATTTTATCCCGCTTGAGCCTAGTTGCAAACTAAAATGCGAATTTGCTCTTGCAAATGCCAACGCTATACGAGCGGCATTTGCAATAATGCGGATGGTATCAAGATATCGCTTTTTGTCGTCTAATACGTTTTATGAGCGTAAGATTACGGAAGGTTTTCAAACTCACTCGTAAGCACGCCGTTTTCATCGTAATATTTGCCGAGTATCGGCGTGCCGTCTTTGACAAACGTGAGCTCTCTTGGCTTACCGTTTGGATGATAATATATAGAAATATAGCGCTTATCGCCTAGTTCAACCGTTATAAAGTGTCGCGATTCTAAAGAGCCGTTTTCTTCGTAAAATGACTGATCGTTTACGCTATAAAGCCGTATATCTTCTAATCCGTATGTTAGATAAAAATTTCTAACGTCGTTTTTGACTAGGTTTTCGTCTTTGGCGTCTTTAAAGAATTTGCGTCTTATCAATCTTATTATTTTTCCGTTTTTATAGTATTCTTCAACGACAAATTTATCGCCGCCAAGCTGCATAAATTTTATCGTGGTTTTTAGCTTTGATTTTGCTAAATCCTTAAAGGTCTTTTTTGCCAAATTATAATCGGAATAATCCGGCTCATAGTCCATTCCCGATTCACGATCTCTT
>JAJQAF010000029.1 GCA_021203945.1 Campylobacter sp. | reverse complement strand
TTATAGTTTATGATTATTACTTTGTTCCAAAAACCGTTCGGACCGAACAAAATCGTAGTATATCGACACAAAAACAAAATGAAAATTCAGCCCCTGTTTCACAAAATAAGACCGCCGCATCAGCTGTGAGCTCCGATCGAAGCGGTAAAATTTTGGCTACGATTAAGGGCGCAAACTATGAGGCTAAGATAGACAATTTAGGACGTATCGGTAAATTTTATTTAACCGAGAAAAAATATGAAACGTTAGACGGTAATAAAACCGAGCTTACCGGCTACTTGCCTTTGCCGCTTGAGATGAGGTTTAGCGATACAAACATAAACAACAAAGCTTTTGCCGTCGATTATACGGCGGACGTAAGCGAACTTGATGTTACAGACGGCGCAAAGACTATAAATTTGACACAAAATTTAGATGAACTCACTATCGTAAAAAAGATAACTTTTTTCCCTGACGGCAGATACGAGATGGACGTGGAACTAAGCAAAAACGTTGAATATTTTATAACTCCGGGATTTAGACCGGATATTTCTGTTGATAGCTATACGATTCACGGAGCGATTTTAAGACATAACGACGACAGTCTTACTATCCTGGAAGATAATGACCTCGACGGAGGCGAGACTTTTAGCGATATAACTATGGCGGCGGCTTCAGATAGATATTATACGACGCTTTTTTATTCGTTTCAAAAGCCGATTGACGTAGTTATGAGTACAGATGCTAAAAAGAATGCCGTCGTATTTGTAAAACAAAATGGAAATTTTAAAACAAACGGCTATATAGGACCAAAAGAACATAAAATTTTAAATAGTATCGATAATCGTCTTACTGACGTTATAGAGTACGGCTGGTTTACCTTTATTGCCAAACCTATGTTTGCTTTCCTGGAATTTTTGCATAAATATATAGGAAATTGGGGCTGGGCAATCGTTGTTTTAACGCTTGTTATTAGGATTATTTTATTCCCGCTAACATATAAAGGCATGCTTTCTATGAATAAGCTCAAAGAGCTTTCGCCGAAAGTAAAGGAAATTCAGGCGAAATACAAAGGCGATCCTCAAAAATTAAACGCGCATATGATGGAACTTTATAAGAAAAACGGCGCGAACCCTATGGGCGGATGTTTGCCGATATTGCTTCAAATTCCGGTATTTTTTGCAATTTACCGGGTTTTATTAAACGCTATCGAATTAAAAGGTGCGGCTTGGATGCTGTGGATACACGATCTTTCGGCTATGGATCCGTATTTTATCTTGCCTATTTTAATGGGTGCTACCATGTTTTTACAACAAAGGCTTACGCCTACGACCTTTACCGATCCTATGCAAGAAAAAATCATGAAATACCTGCCTTTGATATTTACGTTTTTCTTTGTAACCTTTCCGGCTGGACTTACGCTTTATTGGTTTATCAATAATGTTTGTTCGGTCATTCAGCAAATTTTTGTCAATAAATTATTTGAAAAACATAAAAAAGCGGAGGTAAAAGCATAATGCGTATAGAAGCACCGAATTTACAAGAAGCTTTTCAAAAGGCGGCAAGCGAGCTAAAATGTTCCGTCACTCAGCTTGATATAAAGGTTATTCAACATCCAAATGCCGGGTTTTTAGGATTTTTTAAAAAGAGCGCTATAATAGAGGCCGTTTTAGAAAATCAAGCTCAAAAACCAAGAGAAAATTTTAAAAACAAGCACGAGCAAAAGCAGAACAATCAAAAAAATAGCTCTGAAAATAAAAACGATAACAAAAATTTTGAGAATCATGAAACGTCAAGTAAGCACGAGGATAGAGAATCAAAACATTCTAATACAAAACGCGAGCACGGCGATAAAAAACGTAATCGTCATAAAAAAAATCGCGATGATAAAGGCGAAAGAAAAAATCAAAAAACTGCCGAGCAAAGCTTAAATGAAAAGAACTCAAATCTGGCTCATGCGGCTTTTTCCGATAAGTCGGACGATGATAATTTAGCGACGGAGTTTAATGTAACAAAACCAGAATACGTTAAAAAAAGAACCGACGAGGCGAAGAATGAGGAAAGCTCTCATAAAAAATATAGCAAAAATATCCTAGATACGTCTATATTAGAAAATTTTAATCAAGAAAGTAGCGCGGTTCAGATCGAAAACGAGCAAGAAAAAACACAAAAAGAGCCTATAAATTTTGATAAAATTTTACCGGAGATAAAAGACGGACTAAACAGGCTTTTTGCGGCAAGTTGTTTTGATATAAATAAGATAGAGGTTTCTAAATTTAACGACGATACCGTGCTTATAGAGCTTGACGGAGACGATGCGGCATTGCTTATCGGTAAAGAGGGTTATAGATACAAGGCTATTTCTTATCTATTGTATAACTGGCTTAATGTCAAATACAACTTAGCTATACGCCTTGAGATAGCCGAATTTTTAAAAAACCAAGAAGCCATGATGGAGCAATATTTAAACGGTGTAATAGAACGCGTGCAAAATACCGGAAAAGCGCAAACCAAGCCGCTTGACGGTGTTTTGGTAAAAATAGCCGTTGAAAAGCTACGTGAAAAATTTCCCGAAAAATACGTAGGTGTAAAGTCGGGTAACGACGGTAAATTCGTGGTCGTAAATGAGTTTTTTAAAAAATGACGATATAGCGGCTATCGCCACCGCTTGCGGCGTAGGTTCTATTTGTATAGTGCGACTTAGCGGTGCAAATGCCCTTAAAATCGCACTAAAGCTTACCGAGCTACCCACTCTTAGACCACGTTTTGCGACTTTAGCTAAAATTTATGCCGACGGTGAATTCATAGATGAAGGAATTTTAATATATTTTAAATCGCCTGCCAGCTTTACAGGAGAAGACGTTGTGGAATTTCAAATTCACGGCGGTTTTATCGTGGCGGAGACGATATTAAACGAGCTTATAAAATCGGGCGCGAGATTGGCTCAGCCGGGTGAGTTTAGCAAGCGCGCATTTTTAAATAATAAAATGGATTTGAGTAAAGCCGAGAGTATTCAAAGCCTTATAAACGCAAGAAGTCAAGGCGCCGCCAAGCTTATTGCAAGGTCTATGCGCGGCGATTTGGCGAAATTTACGGGCGAGATTAGAGATGAGCTTATTACGACGCTAGCGTTTGTCGAAACCGGCATTGATTACGCAGACGACGATTTACCGAGCGATTTGCTTGAGAGTATTCGCAAAATGCTAAACGAAAATTCGGAAAAACTTGAAAAGATCGTTAATATCAGCCAAAGTAGGCGTGGATTAATAGAAGGTTTTAAGGTAGCGATCGTCGGAAAACCAAACGTCGGCAAAAGCTCTATTTTAAACGCACTTTTAAATTACGAAAGAGCGATCGTGAGCGAAGAAGCGGGCACGACACGCGACAGGGTCGAAGAAAACCTTAGAATCGGCACTCATCTGGTGCGAATAATCGATACGGCGGGCATTCGCAAAAATGCGGGCAGAGTAGAACAAATCGGCATAACTCACTCCTATAAAGCGATTGATGAAGCCGATATAATCTTAGCCGTATTCGACGGCTCAAACGTAGCGGACGAACAAGATATGCAAATTTTAAATTCGCTTAAAAATTCTAAAAAACAGATATTTTACATAATAAATAAATGTGATTTAACTCTTAAATTCGAGCTTTCAAATTTAATCGACCCGCTTAAAATTTCGGCTAAAAATAGTGCGGATCAGATAATAAAAACGCTTGAAATTTATCTTAACGCTCAAGATATTGACGGCGTGATACTAAATTCAGCCCGTCAAATAGAGTGTTGCAATGTCGCAAACAACGCTATAAAACGTGCGTTAAATTTACTAAACGAAAGTGAGCTTGAGCTATTTGCTTATGAGCTAAATTCCGCAATAACAAGCATTTCGGCTATCACAAAGCCTTTTGAGAGAGATGAAATTTTAGATCAAATGTTTAGCCGTTTTTGCTTAGGCAAATAAGACGGCGCAAAAATTAGTCCGAAAATACAAGCGAATTTACGAGTAAAAGCGGTTAAATTTTGACGGGTCAAGAGATGCAAAAGGAATAAAAACGGCGATATTTAAATTTAAGCTTTTAAATTTTATCAAATCGTCCCGCCAAGCAAACGAATAAGATATGATTAAATTTAATAAACAAGGAGCGACAATGAAAAAGTTTTTTATCAGTGCGGCTATAATAGCCCTATTTAGCGGGTGCTTAATGCCTCAAAGTAATGCGGTCGGCGCAAATTCAAGCGGCAATAATTCCATAAATTGGACGAAGTATCTTGAAAATAACGCGACCGTGCAGGAAATTGCGTTTTACTCCGAAAATTTGACGAAAACCATGCAGCTAAAAGACGGCGATATCATCGGTATAGCGCTTACCAAGGCTTGGAAAGACGGCAAGGATTACGCCCTAAAAATCGGCGATATGTATGCTAACGGCGGGCAGGCGTTCATCGTGATTGATTTTGACGGAAAGGCATACGTAGATATGCGCGAAAGATCCGAAGTAAAGGCGCTTTTAAGCTCAAAAAATATCAAATTTTACGAGTCCGGACATGGGATATTAGAGAGCGTAACGTTTAATGCGGGCAGCAAAAGCGTGTGCGAGGCGTTTTTGGGAGGCGATAAGATAAGCGCGAAAATAGTTACCAATTATTACGACGCTAAACTGCAGAATGAATTTTTCGCCGTTTTGATCGATACGAACATCGTTAAAGATAAGGTTTCCACGCCCAAATCTATTGATTTTAAGTTTTTCGTAAGCGAAGCAAATTTGCAAAAGGTTAGCTCTCAAGCTAAATCCGCCGAATTTAAAAAGCAGGTTATAGACAAAGATATTTTAAAACAGCAAAGGATTCTTAAAAATATCATCTGCGCCGTGCGTTGATTTATGGGTTGAAGCCGATTTGAGGCGTGATATTTTAAAATTTAAGGATATTTGATGAGAAATTTTATATTTACGGCGATTGCGGTTTTAGCATTTAGCGGTTGTGCTTCTTTGATGAATGAAATTAGCGGTAAAGATCCGCAAAAATGGTATAAATTTCTTGAAAATAACGAAACTTTGCAAGAGATTAGCTTTTATAAAAGAGTTGCAAGCGGCTCAAATATAGGCTCCGTGCAAGGCTCCGCCATTATAAAGATACCAGTCGGCAAGAGTTTTACGACACAAGATCTAGGCGACGCATATCTGGGCAGTGTCGGCAAAAACGTCATTTTGATCGACCTTGACGCAAATAAAAACGTTGATATGTCAAGCCAAGACGAGATTAAAAAATTGCAAAGCTCAAAAAATATTAAATTTTACGAATTTAGCAACGCCATGATAGAAAGCGTCGTCTATAGCTCCGATAAAAAATCAGTCTGCCGAACTTTCATAGATAGCGACGAGGCGGTTAAGGCAAGAAGCGTAACGAATTATTATACGCAAAATCAGGGCGAATTTTTCGCCACTGTCATAAACGCAGATATAGTCGGCAATAAAGGCTACGAGATAAAAAATTTGGACTTTAAATTCTTTGTCGACTCAAAAAATTTGCCTTGGGTGAAAGAATTTGCAAGATCGGACGAATTTAAAAAAGACGCTATCGAGCAAGATATACTAAAACAGGGGCGATTTTTGTTAAACGTGGTTTGTTACTCAATGTTCGTAAAGTAAAAAATAATCAAAAAATGGCTAAAATACGAAATAAATTTTACTAAGGCGTAAAAATGGATAAAGCTACTATAAAAGCGCATAAAATCAGTGACGGCGAATATGAAAAAATCCTTGAAATTTTAGGTCGCGAGCCGAATTTGCTTGAACTTGGCATAATTTCGGCGATGTGGAGCGAGCATTGCAGTTATAAATCAAGCAAAAAATACTTAAACGGCTTTCCTACAAAAGCGTCTTGGGTCATACAAGGACCCGGTGAAAACGCCGGTGTTATCGACGTAGGAGACGGGATTGCGGCGGTTTTTAAAATGGAAAGCCACAATCATCCGAGCTTTATCGAGCCCTATCAGGGCGCGGCTACGGGAGTGGGCGGAATTTTGCGAGACGTCTTTACGATGGGTGCTAGAGTGGTTGCGAATATGAACTCGCTTCGTTTCGGCGAAATCATAGGCGATGGCAAAACGGCGCGAGTTCAGCGCTATCTGCTTAAAGGCTGTGTGGCTGGTATCGGACACTACGGCAACTGCATGGGGATACCTACGATAGGGGGCGAAGTAAGTTTTGATCACAGTTTTAACGG
>JAJQAF010000068.1 GCA_021203945.1 Campylobacter sp. | reverse complement strand
TCGTTAAGCTTCGCACTTAGCGGATGATCTTCGTCAAAGCCCTTAAATCCTTGCTTTGAAGTTAAAAATTTAAATAGCTCGTGAGCGTTTTGTCCTCTTACGTCGCCCTTTTTGAATAGATCAAAGCTAACGCCGAAATTTAATTTACACTTTTGCTCTATCGTGGCATCGTCGTCAGGCTCTTGATTTGCGAAGTTATCGCTAGGAAAGCCGAGCACGCAAAGCCCTTTATCTTTAAATTCTTTATAAAGTGCTTCAAGCTCTTCGTATTGATTTGTAAATCCGCATTTGCTTGCCGTATTTACTATTAACATTACCTTACCGCAATATTCGCAAAGACACTTCTCTTTGCCGCCTATCGTCGTAGCACTCAAATCATAAATTCCCATTTTTTCTCCTTTGGGTTAAATTTTGTGAAATCAGAATTATACTCTTGCTATTTTAATGCAAAATAATATTTTTTAAATTTAATTAAAATATGAATAAGTTAAGCTTTTATGCACAAAATATCAAATTTAGACTTATTACCCGATATGACGCATGAGGACTTGGACGATTTTTTATGCCGCACCTTAAAGCGCATATCAAAATGAAGTAATCTGCGAATTTGTATTGAGTTATATACTTTAATGATTAAATTTAAGGCGGCTTTAAACCGCCTTAAATTTTAATGAGTTAGGAAAAATTCTTGAATTTTCGCTTTATCGCTTGTTGTAGCCAAAGAGAGCATTAAGAGCACTCTAGCTTTTTGAGCATTTAAATTATCGCTTGTTAAGAAACCGTATTTAGTATCATCAACCTCGCCGTTCATCGTGGTTTCACCGCTTCCGACACGAGAATCACGAACTACGACAACACCGCCTTTAACGGCATTTCCTAAGGCTTCAAGTGCGCTAGGGAACGGATTCCCGTTACCCATACCGGAATTTACGATACCTTTTGCACCCATTTTAACCGCCGTATTTACAAAATCAGGGTTATCGTTTGAGTGGCTATAAATTATATCCACTCTTGGAAGCTCTTTGATTTTATCTATATCAAACGCGCTTTTTGTAGTGTGTTTTCTGACCGGATTCATATAATATTTTACGTTTCCGTAAAATACCGTGCCGATTTTACCGCTATTTGGAGATTTAAACGTATCAACGCCCGTAGTATTGGTCTTAGTTACCTCTCTGGCAGCGTGAATTTCATCATTCATCGTTACCACAACGCCCTTACCTACGCTATCTTTGCTCATCGCAACATTTACGGCGTTAAATAAATTTAAAGGACCGTCCGCGCTAAGCGAGCCTGAATTTCTCATCGCTCCGACCATTACAACAGGCTTGTCGCTTTTTACGACTAAATTTAAAAAATAAGCCGTCTCCTCCATAGTATCCGTTCCGTGAGTGATGACGATACCGTCGGCTTTACCGCTAGTTAAAAGCTCGTTTATCCTTTTTGCAAGTTTTAGCCAAACCTCGTTATTCATCTCCTGAGAGCCGATATTTGAAATTTGCTCGCCTTTGATAGTGGCTATTTTGTTGATATCAGGAACCGCCGCTATAAGTTTATCAACAGTAACCGTGCCTGAAGTATAGCTGCTATCAAGAGCACCCGAACCGCTGCCGGCAATCGTTCCGCCGGTTGCCAAAATATAAATCGTAGGCTTAGCAAAAGCCATAGTAACACCAAGAAGCATAAGTAATGCCGCCTTTTTGAATGAAAATTTCATGAAGCCTCCTTGAAAATTTGATTGTCGGCGAAATTATACTAATTCTTTTGAAAAAAGAAACTTAAATTTAAAATTTCAAAAAAATCTAAGACAAAGCATATAAATCGCCGTCGATGAAACGACACTAAGAAGGGTATTTTTAAATTTCAAATGTATCAAAATCGCGCTTATCACGCCGATGATTTCATTTAATCCGTATGGATAGAGATTAAATTTCGTATCTTTTAACGCGTAAAAAACCAAAATCACCATTATCATAAGCCCCATATGTCGCTCGACTGCGCTTAGCCATTTGCTTTGTTTGTGATTTTTGATAGCGTAGAAAGGCAAAGCTCTAGTAAGAAAGGTCGCAAAAGCGCTCAATAAAACCGCCGAAAATATGGCTAATTCGCTAGAATTTATGCTTATCACGCTCTATCCTTAAGATGCCAAAATCACATGCATTTATATAAGAATTTACGGTGCTAGCATGTCTTTTAGTCCTCATAGCTTATCCCTAAACGCTAAAATAAAAATAAAGCAAAAGCCCGATACCTAAAATTCCAAACAGACACGCCGTGCCAAGCACTTTATAGTTTCGTTGCGTTTTAAACATTTCTATGACTATCACGATAAAAAGTGCGGTCAGACTAAACTCAAGTCCGCTCATATCCAATTTGATAAGATTACCCGCCAAATACCCAAAAGCCGTGCCTAACGCCCAATAAAGCCACGATAGAAAATTTAACCATGTAAAAACGTAACTTCGTTCATTAACGTCGTTGATCTTTAGCGACTTAAACACTGCAAAAGTCTCGTCGGTAAGCGTGGCGATGTTGAAAATACGGAATTTTAGCCCTTTGTATTCTTTTAAAAGCGCAAGCCCGTAAAAAGTATGACGTAAATTTACAAGGTATGAAACTATGAAAATCTCCAAAAGTCCAGTGCCCGCGCTAAAAAGCGATAACATCATAAACTGAGCCGCCCCGCCGTATGCGAGCATACTTAAAGCCATAGCGATAAACGCGCTAATGCCGATACTCTCAGCCAAAATTCCAAAGGCTATACCAAGCGGAAAATAGCCCATAAAAATTAGACTATCCTCCGCTCGCAGTTAAGAGCGTAGCGGAGTAAATTTAACCCTATTTTAAAACCATCTTTCTAAAAAATAGTTGCGCTAAGGTAATTGAGATCATACCGAAAACAAAGAGCGGGATAATCTTTTGCATAGCTTGAATAAAGCTGATATCTTTTAAGAAAATCGCACGGATTAGGTCTATTTGATAGCTTAGCGGGATCAATTTGCTTGCATATTGAAGCCAGCCGGGCATATTTGTAACCGGTGTTGAAAAGCCCGAAAGAACGACACTTGGAAGCAAAAAGACAAACGCCCATAAAAGCGCTTGTTGCTGAGTTTTACTAAACACGGAGATTAGCAAGCCGATACCGCAAATACAAAACGAAAATACGATAAGCCCGAGATAAAGCAGCCACATACTCCCGACCACGGGCACTAAAAAGAAAAATTTAGCAATTGTTAAAATGATAACCGATTGAAAAATACTCACTATTAACGCCGGAATTAATTTGCCTAACATTATGTCATTTACGCTTAAAGGCGAAACCAAAATTTGCTCCAAAGTGCCGTTTTCTCGCTCCCTTACCACGCTCATTGCGGTTAAGATGATAGCCATAAAAACGACAATCAGACAAAATAAATTCGGCACGATCCAGTTAAAATTATCTAAATTCGGGTTAAAAAGCACTCTTGTTACTATCGTTTTGCCCGCACTATTTTGATGAGCGCTATCGTTATCCATAGCGCTGTTTGAATTGGTTTGCAAATTTGTATTTGTGTTCGGCTCGCTGCTTGGCAAAGCGTAACCGTTGGTTTGCAAATCGGCTTGGCTCGCACTTTTATAGCTTGAAATGCCGCTTGCTACACCGCCGCCGCTATAGCTTGCACTGCTGTGAAGCGCCCCGCTTCCGTTTGAACTCGTAGCAATGGCACTTTGGCTGATATAGCCTGATACCAATTGGGCGGAATTTGAATGGCGTCCGTTTAAGAAAAGTGCGATATTTCCACCTCTTGAGTAGTTTTGAGGAATGGCAAGAAAGCCTAAAATTTCATCTCTTACCATAAGATTTTTGCCCTCTTCGTAACTTTTAACGATTCTAAGCTCGCTTAGATAGCTTGAAGTCTCTATATTTCTGATGATTTGCTTACTTGCCTCGCTGCCGTCAAGATTTAAAACGCCGAGATGAACATTTTTGACCTCCATACTGGCCGCATACGAAAAGACAAAAATTTGCACAAATGGCACGGCGCAGACGATTATCATCATAATACGACTATGCAAAATCGCAAGAGCCTCTTTTTTAATAAGTGCGGCAAGCCTCATTCTATACTCCTTTTTGTCTTTCTCATTACGATTAAAAACAGCAACGTGCCGATGATTAGCATAGCGCCGATATTTCTGGCAAATACGCCATAATCATCGCCCACCATAAATAGCATAACAAGACTATCCACATAGTAATATGCGGGCAGCATATGCGTTATAATTTGTAAAATTTTCGGCATTCCGCTGATCTCAAAAAGCAAACCCGATAGCAAAAATGACGGCAAAAATGCCGCCAGTATCGCAATTGCCGAAGCTATGAACAGATTGCGAGATAATGCGGAGATCAAAATACCGACCATAAGCGAAGCAAAACTATAAATGCAAGAGATTAAGATAAGCATAAAAAAACTGCCGCGAAACGGTATGTCATACCACAGATACGCAACCATAAAGCTAAGTCCCAAAGCCACGAGCGAAAGGGCGAAATTCGGCAAAATTTTACCGATGATCAGCTCGCCCATACGAATAGGCGTAGAGAACAGCATTTCAATCGTGCCGAGCTCATACTCTTTGGCTACGACAAGAGCGGTAAGCAGCGTGCCGATTAGCGTCATAACCATGGCAATTGAGCCCGGCAAAAGATAGTAACGACTCTCTAATTTTTCATTGAAAAAATAGCGTGGGATTATCGTTGAGCCGCCCCCTGCGATCGTGCTTGAGATGTAGCCGTTGATAAGTCCGATATTTGATACCGAACCGTCGCTAATCACCTGCATGGAAAGCGCGCCGCCGCTACCGTCTTCAATAACTAAAATCGCACGAATTTTACCTATTTTCAGCTCGTCCATCAGCACGTCCTTATCGTTGCTTTGGATCATGTCAAAATACTTTGAAGCGTGAAATTTTGAGATGATTTGCTTTGCTTCGTTTGATTTTGAATAATTTGCGATGCCGAGTCCCATATTTTTAGGATCTAAGCTTAAAGCGTAACCCATTAAAAAAAGTAGCATTAAAGGAAGTAAAATGGCTATTAAAAATGTGCTGACATCACGGCTTGCTTGTAGGCTCTCTTTTTTGGCAATAGCTAAAATTCGTTTAAACATTTTTGCCCTTTTTTGAAATTTCGGCGTTTTTCGCACGACTCTCATTTACAAGTGCGATAAACGCATCTTCCATGCCCGCATTTTCACCCACTCTATTTTTAAGCTCATCAGGCGTGCCGGTAGCGATCTCTTTGCCGTCGCTTATTAGCATTATGCGGTCGCAAAGCTCCGCTTCGTCCATTAAATGCGTGGTTATCATGACCGAAATTCCCATCGCGCTAACGGCATTTATATGACGCCAAAACTCTTTACGAGTGAGAGGATCAACTCCGCTTGTCGCCTCGTCCAAAAATAATACCACGGGCGAATGCATAAGCGAACAAGCAAGGGCAAGGCGTTGCTTAAGCCCGAGCGATAGCGAATCGGCGGTTAAATTTAAAAACTCGTTAAGGTTAAAAATTTCACTCATGGCTTTTATCTTTTGGGTCTTGGCTTCGCCTTTTAAGCCGTAAATACCGGCGAAAAAATTTAGATTATCAGCGACGCTTAGAGACGAGTAAAGCGAAAATTTTTGCGCCATATAGCCGATTTTATCTTTCATTTCGGCTAACGGCAAGCCGTAAATCTTAGCACTTCCGCCGCTTGGAGTAAGCAGACCGCAGATCATCTTAAAAGTGGTAGATTTGCCCGCGCCGTTTGGCCCCAAAAAGCCAAAAATTTCACCGCGTTTAATCTTAAAATTTATATCGCTCGCAGCCTTAAAATCGCCGAAAATTTTAGTTAAATTTATAGCCTCAACTGCAAAATCATCTATCGTCGGCGCAGTCGTTAATATCTCATAAAGCGGCGATCTGGCTGTCGTTTTTGCTTGCAAAATATGCGTAAAGGCATCTTCAAAGCTTGATGGCGCATTTTGGATTTTGATCTCGTTTTGGGCGCTAAGCTTAAAATTTGAAATGAAATTTTCATCTTTTTGCTTTAAGATTATTTTTATTTTTGAGCCGACCAAATAGCTGTCAAGCACCTCGTCTTCGGCTAAAATTTCATCCATCAAAGCCCTTTTATCACTCGCTCCGACTGCATAAAACGAACAATTTTCAAGGCGATTTGTAAGAACCTCGGGTT
>JAJQAF010000102.1 GCA_021203945.1 Campylobacter sp. | reverse complement strand
TACTAAAATAGATCAGTTTAAATTCGAACTTGATGACAGACTTTTAAAATTTGATTTTGATGAATTTTATATTAATATCGAAAAATTATACACATTGCATAAAATAGGTAAATATTCGGATTCGGAAATCATACAAGTCGCCAAAGATCTTAAGCTTTATAAGGTATTATTCGTAATAGATGAAATTCACAATTATTTCAGAGTTAAAGAAGATCCCGTTCTTGTTTGGTGGCTTACCTATCACAGACATTTATCGCATGATTTATATCTTATTACGCAGGATCTAAGTTTAGTTAATTCGGAATATAAAAGAATAGCCGAGAAATTTTATAAAGCCATCGATAGTTCTAAAAGACTCTTTTCAAAAACTTTTAAATATGCTTACTTCAGTTCTTACAAGATGAACGCTTGCGATCGCGTAAATAGTTTTAATATTAATTTGCCTTTTAATCCTGAAGTTTATAAGCTCTATCATTCGGGCGCTAATTCAAAAAGCAAATCTATACTTAAATTTTATGTTATCGTGGGCGTTCTATTAGTGTTATTTACGATATCTTTATTTTTATATGCTTTAAATTCGTTCTCCGTTGATTCGGATTCAAATTCATTAAATAGTGTTAATAATCAGTCTTTATCATATGAACTAAGTAATTCACGCAAATCACCCGATACATCCCCTACTCCCAAATCTCTTAGATCTTCGGATATCGATGAAATTTACGTTTATAATATTGTTTGTATCAACGATCAATGTCATTTTTCAGATGATGATAATTTGTTTCCATACGGTTTTATATCTCATACCATAAGCGGTAATCGACCCGCATATTTTTATTCCAATTCCAAAAATAAGCACTTTATCGAATACTTTATCGTATTTGATAATCCCGTGCTCGAATCTTTTAAACAAAAAATAATCAATAAAGGTGTTCCCGATGAAAAGAATAGCCCGTCTCTTACTCCCGTTAATCTGTTTTAGCAATTTATATTGCGCTGAAATTTATACGGATCTATTAGATTTTGCCAGACTTACCAGTAAATATAACAATATCGCCATAGTTACGGACGAAAGCATTCATCAAGGCGAGTATTATTTTATCTACGAGAGCGAGATACAAATAACTATCGCCATATTTAGAAAAATGCTTGAGGCTAAGGGATTGTATCTTTACAAGAAGGATAATTTCTATTATGTAACCTCTACCAAACTACCCGATTACGATCTAAGACGTATAGATCTAAATAATTACGTATTAAACGACGTAAAAGGGATTTTAAATCAGTTTGATCTGAACGCTACCTATTCGGTTACTTCAAATTCCGTTTTCTTTAGAGCCGACGATTATGTATTCGATCAGATAAGATCCGCAATTAAAGGCATAGATAAAAGTTTGGAGCAGGTCAGCTTTAAACTTACCGTTACCGAGACCAATCTAAATAACGTTAAAGATATGGGAACTAATCTAAAAGCTTTATTAAAGCCTTTAGATCATGGGAATTTAGCCTATTATATAAATCTTATCACTTCTCCTTATATTACTAATTCAAATGTTATTTCGGGCAAAGACGAGGGATTTTTCGGAGTATTGCAGTTACTACAGACCAACGGTATTACAAAGATAGTTTCAAGTCCTTTTTTAACGGCTAAGAATCATACCGATGTATATTTTAGCGCTGTTCAGAACATACCCTATTTAGTATCTAAAACCGAGATAAGCAATGCTAATTCTCAAAAATCGGATAGCTACGAATATAAAGACGTAGGATTAAAGATAAATTTAAAACCTATCATATTAAAAGACCATATCGACTTTGATTTACATTTAATATTAGAAGATCTACTTTCATCTACATCTACATTGACGCCCGTTACTTCCAAAAAGGAGTTAAAGAGTTCGTATTCGTTAAAGCGGGGTGAAATTTTAGTGCTTTCGGGCATTAATAAAAATACCAAACAGACGCAAAGAAACGGTATACCCATACTAAAGGATATATTCTTGCTTAAATATCTGTTTTCAGTAGAGCAAGAGAGCGATATCAGTTCGGTAGTTACTTTAACGATACAGGTTTTATAAGGGGGTATGGGGGTTTATCCCCATAAAAGGCGAATAGGCATCTCATAAGGCGGTATAAAAGCTTCCTGAGCCGTGCAACGAATATATCTATCGTGATATAAACCCCAGCGGACAAAGTCCGCCCATAGATGCCCCCGCTTTAAATTTAGAGTTGTTTGATTTATGGATCCTCTCCCTAAGTCAAACTAATCTTTTCCGGGCTATTTTTGCCTGAATAAGAAGTCCGAATATGTCCCGCGAGCCTGCGAGCGGGGCATATAAGGGCTTCCTTGTCAAATTAATAAAAAAATGCCAGTTTTAAGTTTTAATTGGCTTACGGAGTTAAATTTGTATGGAATAAGTGCTTACGATCTTTATCTTTGTCAAACAAAGCTTGACGATCAAAAAGCTTATATGTTATCTCAAAGTTACGTTAATGACTTAGGTGAGGTTAAAAGTTTGCTTGATTGCTCTATGTCGGCAAACTTTAGTCCGAAGTATTATTCCGAGATAGCTAACCGGGTAAATGTTCTAAGCTCCTTTAGCATAGATCTGGCGCAAGTTCCGGTATTTCTTACAATAACGTTAAACGGCTGCTTCAGAAAGGCTTTAGCCGGAGATTACTCTACCTTTAAAGCCGTAGATAGAAAATATCTGCCCGAACAAATTAAATATAAGGTTAAAAACGATATGCCTCTTAATATATCCGATCTGGTAATTATCCTAAATCATCAATGGCGCTTATTCTTTAGGCGCTTTAGTTCTAAATTTAAAAATCTCTCATACTCTTACATAAGATGTTTCGAGCCTCATAAAAAAGACGGGGTTCCGCATATTCATGCGCTTTTTTACATTCCGGCTTATGCCATAGACTTTATGAAACAAGCCTTTAAGGATATATTCAACGCTCCGCAAAATTTAAAGACCGACGCTATTACCGCCGAGCAAGAAAGAAACGGGGAGCTTAACGGATTTCAGACGAGCATTAATAACCCTTCGGGCTACGTTATGAAATACATTCAAAAGACCTTTATAAATTTAAATACCACTCAAAGCCTGGACGATCTTTCGGCTTGGTATGTAAAGCATAAGGTTAGACGCTTTTTATCGTCTCGCACTAAGGTGCCTTTATGGGTATATAGAAAGATAAATTTCATTAGCTCCATGCAGGATCTTTATCATTTAAACGACGCTATCAACGATGAGGGAGCTATAATGGAATGGGATAAGCAAAGCGATTATATATATCTTGATTTACCGGCTAGAAAAGAGAGGCTAATATACGATAACGGTAAGCTGGAGCATTATATTTGCGATCGCCTTATTCACTCTTACGATAAAGCAAAGCCGGCTAAATACAAAAGTAGTCCTTATAGGTTGGATGATAAGCTTCCTAAATCTCAAGATATTACCGCAAGAATAATAGATAAGGAGGTAAATAGACTGTTTAAGCATGTAGATAGATTTTTCGGACTAAGCCAAAAGCCCGTATCCGAGATGAAAGATTACGAGCTGGTAAATTATTATCAAAGCTTGGGCGGAGATGTTAATCCGCAACACCTAGCCTACGTTGAAAACATAATGTTAGATAGAAATTTGGATAACTTTACACGCTATCACGATAAACACGATCTAAATAATCCCGATACTCAAAGCTTTATAGATAGATATTTGATTTGTGAGGAATTTTAATGAAAACGAGCTTTAAACATTATGCCGATTTATATTTAAAATTCGGAAGTAATGATTGGAAGTATTCTACTTATTGCAAGAATGAAGGCATAGTAAAAAATCGTCTTTCTTGCTTTTTCGATTATGATATTAAAGATATAAAGCCTAGTATTATTAGATTGTGGTTAAATTCTATCGTCGACGTTGGATCTAAATCAAAAAAGCATTATTTAAATTCTCTAAGTTGTATTTTTAATATCGCCTTGCAAGATGAGATTATAGATAAAAATCCTATCGTTTATCTTAAAAAGTTAACTTATACCGCTCCAAAAATTGAGCCTTTTACCGATAATGAAGTTCAAGCGATTTTACAAGAAAGTAAAAGATACGGCTTAAATTTTAGGTTATTTATTTATATTGGTTTTTTTACGGGTATGCGAACTGGTGAAATTTTGGCTTTGAAAAATAGTGATATAGACTTAGAAAATAGGATTATAAGTATTAACGCCACTAGATCAAGATTTGGCGAAACGTTACCGAAAACCAAAAAGAGTATTAGAAAGATACCGATCTTAAACGCTCTTTATTCTGTTTTAAAGGATAGGAAAAACACGAAAGAATATCTTTTAGAAACTCAATACGGCTTACCATATAGGGATTGTTACATATTTCAGCATAATTATTGGCTTCCGATACTTAAAAAGCTAAATATCAATTATAGACGTCCTTACACTATGCGACACACTTACGCAACGAATATGCTTTATAGAAATTTAATAACTCCTGTCGAGCTTGCGAATTTACTAGGTCATTCAAGCACGAAAATGATTTATGACGTATATGTAAATTATCTTAATCGGAACTTAAACGATTTCGATCGAAACATTAGTATTTATTCATAGCATAGGCAGAGGGATTTTAAAAAGATTAAAAAGTGCTTTGAAAGGTCGTATTTTAGGGCTTTATGGCGGACAGAGAGGGATTTGAACCCTCGAGCCCCGATTAAGAGCTGCACCCTTAGCAGGGGTGTGGTTTCAGCCGCTCACCCATCTGTCCGTAAAATAAGAAACCGCATTATAAATCAAAGCTGCTGATATATCGCTTAAATTCCAAATTAAATTTAAGCACGCTTGGCATTAATCGCAAAACATTTGTATATAGCTAAATTTAATACAAAAGCCGTCAAAAATTTCAACAGATTTCATTTGAGCATTAAAATTTGCGACCATAAGTAAAAATTCTATTTTAAATCAATGAGAGGAATGCGATTAAGATGAATTGAGGCTTGGCTTCAATCCTTCCAAAGCCACCATTTTAGTCTGGCTCACTCATTGCTTACTTCAATCTCAGATAAAATTCTCTCACAAATTTCACGCGGATTTTCATCTTCGTATATAGGTCGCCCAACTACGATAAAATCACTATTTTCACGTTGAGCCGTTTTTATGTCGGCTACTCTTTTTTGATCGCCTTTATTTTCGCCAAACGGTCTAATACCTGGTGTTAGAGTGATAAAATTCGCATTTGTAACGCCCTTTATCATCTTACTTTCAAAGACCGAACAAACCATTCCGTCAACTCCTACTTCATAGGCGCTAACGCAAAATTTAAGCACGAAATTTTTGATATTATCGTTATAGACGATTTTAAATCCGTCGTCACTAAAACTCGTAAGCGCCGAAACCGCCAAGACAAGCGGACGATTTTTAAGTAAATTTAAGCGGTTCATAACCTCGCTCATAGCCCTTTTGCCGGCGCTTGCATGTATATTTATCATATCTACGCCAAGTCCTGCTATGACCTCAGCCGCATCAGCCATAGTATTTGGTATATCGTGAAGTTTAAGGTCTAAAAATATCTTAAAATCATCTATTTTTTTTATCTCGTCTATAAATTTCACGCCGTCGCGCAGATACGACCGAAGTCCGACTTTCATCCAAACATCAAGTCCTTTTAGCTCACTAACCAAAGATAAATTTTGCTTGCGACTAGCCATATCAAGGGCTACGCAAAGCTTCATATATCGCCCTTTACGGCGTCCAAGACACCATTTACAAATTTCGGTGCGGAATCGCCGCCAAGCTCTTTAGCAAGCTCGATAGCTTCATTGATAATGACGGCTTTGTCCGTATCCGTAAATTTCATTTCATAAACTCCAAGCCTTAAAATGGCGCGCTCAACGCTACCGATTTGATCTATTTTCCACTCTTTAAGGTGCGAATTTAATATTTCATCAATACCCGCACAATTATCCAAAACTCCTCCGAAAAGCTCCAACGTAAAATTCTTTTGTTCGTTTCTTATTTTTTTTTCTTCTAAAAATTCATCGGTAAATTCGCTATTCGGCTCGCTCATCTCGCGTGCGTAAAGCAATGAAACTACAGCCTGCCTAACCTGATGACGCGTCGCCATTTTAAGCCCCTATATTTTTATATAAATTTAAAAGCTCTATCGCACCGCTCATCGCTTCAAACCCCTTATTTCCGGCTTTACTACCGGCTCTCTCGATAGCTTGCTCTTGGGGTTCCTCAGTTGGAACGCCATAGGGTACGGGCG
>JAJQAF010000194.1 GCA_021203945.1 Campylobacter sp. | reverse complement strand
ACGTAATCTACGTGGTAAAGCCGCTAAAATTCGCGAACTTAGAAAATAATATATTGTCAATTCAAAAGAGAAAATCCTCTTTTGAATTTTTCTTTCTATACTCTCTTTTATTTTTTCTTATTTTTATCTTTTGCTACTAAAATTTTATCTTTTACTTTTTCGACTTGAGAAAATTTTATACCTTTAACGTTTGTTAATTCGTTTATATTTTTAAATTTGTGAGCCTTTCTGTATTTTATAATGTTTAGGGCTTGATTTTTATTAAAGCCCAAATCCATAAGTTCTTTTTTGCTTGCAGTATTTAGATCAACATCGGCAAAAACAAAATTTATAATGCAAGCCATAGCGATAAAAAATTTGAAAATTTTCACTTATATCCTTTAGAAAATTAGTCCGTCGTTTTCTTGATCTTGAATTATCTCATTCGTCGGCGTTGTTTGCGGCAAAGGAGAGTCGTTGGTGTAAAATTCGTCAGAACCGTTATAGTATCCTTTGTAAACGCCTTCGGGCTGTTCAAATATGCGTCTAAGAGTCGGATATTGTTTGATATACTCTTCCATAAATTTTTTAAAGACCGGTGCCGCGGTTCTGCCGCCGCCTTCAACCTTTTTCATTGGTGAATTATCGTCGTTTCCATACCAAATGATAGCCTGTATATCCGGGGTATATCCGCAAAACCATGCATCTATGTTATTGTTTGTCGTGCCTGTTTTTCCGGCTATTTGTATGCCTTGGATTTTTGCATTGCGCCCCGTGCCGTTATTTACGACATTTTGTAGCAGACTTGTAGTTAAAAAAGCTTGTTCGGGTTTTATAACTTGCTTTCTTTGACCTTCGTAATCCATCGAAGCGCCAAAACTATTTTCTATATGCTTTATGAGCGTCGGTTCGACTATTTCACCTTCGTTTGGAAACATTGAGTAAAATTTTGCAAATTCAAGCGGTGAAATTCCAAAGCTTCCAAGAGCTATAGATAAATTTTCAGGTATATTTTCAAAACCCATCTCCACTAATCTTTTACGAACGGAGCTAAGTCCCAGATCGTTTAGCAGATTAATAGTCGCTAAGTTACGTGACTGAGTTATTGCGGATTTTATTGTGATATATCCCTGAAAACCGCCGCCGTAATTTTTCGGAGTCCATTCTTTTCCGTTTCCCATATCGAAAGTGCGCGCGATGTCCGCCACTTGGGAAACAACAGAATAACCGTTATCTAGCGCGATTTGATATATAAACGGTTTAAAGCTTGAGCCCGGTTGGCGCTGGCTTTGCGTAGCACGATTATAACTACTTTTAGCGTAGTCTATGCCGCCCACAAGGGCTAAAATTTGCCCGCTTTGAGGTTGCGTAACGACTATGGCGCCGTTTAAAATTTCGGGATTTGCTTTTGTATTGCGTTTTAAAATTTCGTTATACCCATACATTAGCGCATCTTGAGCCATTTTTTGCACTCCAAGATCTATCGTGCTTTGTATTCGGTATCCGCCCGTTTTTATATCGTCAAATTTTTTGGATGCCTCTTTAATGATCTCATCAATCACGTAAGGAGCTTTATTTCTTGTAAGCGTATCGTCGAATACCGCCGGTTCTTCCAGTATTCCTTTGCGATATTCGTCTTCGTTTATCCAGCCGATATTATACATACGTTCTAATACGCGGTTTGCACGACTTAAAGACAAATCGGGATGTTTTGTCGGGTCATATGTGCTTGGAGCTTTTGGAAGTCCAACCAAAATGGCGATCTCTTTTACGCTAAGCTCGTTCAGCTCTTTTCTAAAGTATCCTTCCGCCGCAGTTTTTATACCGTAGTATCCGTGCCCGAAATATACGTGGTTTAAATATCGTTCTATAATCTCCTCTTTCGTGAGCTCGTTTTCGAGTTTTATAGCCAATACTATTTCTTTTATTTTTCGAGTAAATTTCTTTTCGCGGGTTAGCACCAAATTTTTAACACGCTGTTGGGTTAGCGTAGATGCGCCTTCTACTAGTTTTTTAGCTTTTATATCTTTTATGATGGCTCTTAGTATGGCCTCATAGTTTGCTCCTCCGTGCTCAAAATAGCTCGTATCTTCAATGGCTACTAACGCTTCTATTATGCGCGCGGGAATATCGTCGTATCTTACGTAAATTCTGTTTTCCTCAAAGATATTTGCGATGAGCTCGTTGTTTCTATCGAAAATCTGCGTAGTTAGTTTTGGTTTGTAGTCTATTATGCTGTATGCTTCAAATCTGACCTGAGCGTAAAAATATAAAAACGCACCGCCGAAAGCCACGGCCACTATAAAGCAAAAAGCCAAAATATATTTCATAAAAACGCCTTTAATATCTCGATATTTAGTCCGCGAGCATTATTCGTGCTACCGTTTTGTTCGATTATGTATTTTTTGTTAAAACTTTCGACCGTCATAGCGCCCGCTTTACCTTGCCATTCGCCGTTTTTAACGTATTCCGATACGTCATATTCATCGAATTTAGCAAATTTATACCTTGTTTCGCTCACATTTATAAGCTCAAAATTTTCGCCCGTAAATATCATCGAGCTAAACACGCTGCAAACACTATCGCTTTGAAGCCGAAGCATCTTAAATGCCTGCTCTTTACCGCTTGCTTTGCATAAAATTTTACCTTTACAAGCGACGCAGCTATCGGCGATTAGCACGTTTTTAAGATCGGGATAAATTTTAAAAAATTGATTTTTCTTCGCCGTCGCCACTCTTTGGACGTAGATATGAGGCGCGCAATCTCTTGAAATTTTGCTCTCGTCGAAATCAAATGAAATTTGCTCAAAATCAAAGCCGTTTTCGGTCAAAATTTTAGCGCGCGTTTGCGAGCTTGAAGCCAAAATGATCATTAAAATTCCTTATACGCTATGCCAAGATATATCGCTATGAACGATATGACTAAATTTAGCGGTATAAAATAAGAGATTATTACGACCAAACTCTCGTTTATTTGGAGTATGTCGCGCATTTTAAAAGCTACGTAGGCTTTTTTGTATTGGTAAAACATATAGCCCATATTTACTGCTAAAAATATTTCTAGCGCCCATTTTGTAATCAGTATCGCCTTTGCCATCGGATTTGCCGATTTTATTAATCCTCCGCTGTCGCCGATCGTTATGCTCGTAAGGGCAATCAGCGCAAGAAGCGTTAAAATACAAAATCCAAATCGCCTTAACATGCGCATCAGTATAGAGTATTTCAGCCCGTCTTTTAAATTCGACTTCATAAAATACGTTGCCATAAGCCAAAAACCCGCTTGAAGTCCGATAAAAAGTATAGTTATCGAGGTATGAAAAAACGGTATCAGCTGGTCAAGACGCGCAAACGCAATATTATATTCAGGCATCAGCTTAACTTTTCTCTTGCAAACGCAAAGGCGTCTTTTATAGCATCTTCTATCAGCAAGACGTTTTTGCCGCCGGCTGTTGCGAAGTCATCTCTGCCGCCGCCGTTGCCTCCTAAAATTTGAGCCGTAAGCCTAACCCATTCGCCCGCTTTTAAATTTGCGTTTTTTACGCCTGCGGCGATAGCGATTTTGCCGTCTTGATTGACCTGCATAAGTAGTATCGCCGCCTTTTCATGCTCGTTTTTAAAATTGTCAATAAGCGTTTTTATATCGCCGCTTTCTATCGCTGCGACGCAAAGTTTAACTTCATTTACGTTGATAGATACGAGCGTATGCGAATCTTTAGCGTTTTTCATCATATCTTTAACCGCTTTTATCTCGTCTTTCAGCTTTTTTATCGCTATCATCGGCTCTATGCTTTTTAGCTCGGCTTTTATCTGCTCAAGCTCGCTTCTAAAGCTCTTAGCCAATTTTAATGCGGCATTGCCGCAAACGGCTTCAATTCTGCGCACGCCCGCACTCACTCCGCTTTCTTTTACGATAAAAAACGCGCCTATTTCATTTAAATTATGCACGTGGGTTCCGCCGCAAAGCTCTTTGCTAACGTCACCAAAGCTTAGCACACGCACTTTCTCGCCGTATTTTTCGCCGAAAAGTGCGATCGCACCGCTATTTTTGGCATCGGCTATGTCCATTATTCGCGTGTCCGCCGCCGCACCTTTTGCGATGGCGTTATTTACGAAATTTTCTATCTCTTCAAGCTCTTGAGCGCTCACCGCCTTAGGGTGCGAGAAGTCAAATCTAAGCTTATCGGGCTCTACGCTTGAGCCGGCTTGTGCGATATGTGAGCCCAAAATAGCGCGAAGTGCGGAATGCAAAATATGCGTTGCGCTATGATGACGCGCCGTTTGCATACGTTTATCGCTTACTTTGACATTGACTTCGTCACCGAGCTTTAGGGCTGCGGTCGTCTTAACGTAAGATAAATTTAAGCCGTGAAATTTTTGCGTGTCAAGTACTTCGGCTTTATTCAAAATCTCGCCGCTATCGCCGCATTGACCTCCGCTTTGCGCATAAAAAGGCGTTATGTCAAACATTATCCAGCCCGTTTCGTCGGGCTTTAAATTTGACACTCTTTTAAAATTTTCATCAAGCAAGGCTAAAATTTTGCTTCGCCTTTCAAGCTCGTCGTATCCGCTAAATTTATTCTCGCCGAATTCCTCTAAAAGCTCTTTAAAATCGCCTTTCGCACTCTTATCGCCGCTACCTTTCCATGCCGCTTTCGCACGCGATTTTTGCTCCGCCATCAGCTCGTCAAATTTAGCCTCATCAACGCTTAAGTTTTTATCCCTTAGCATATCTGCGGTCAAATCAAGCGGAAAGCCGTATGTATCGTAAAGCTTAAAGGCTACTTCGCCGCTAAACACGGCACATTTTCGCTTTGATATTTCGCCGTCTTCACTTGCGCCCGCTTTGTCGGCTAAATTTAATGCGTCCGAAATACTATCCATACGCCTTAACTCTTCGTTAAATAACTCCAAACCGCTTGCGATCGTGGCGAAAAATCGCTCCTCCTCAAGTCTGATTTGCTCTTTTACCGCCCTTTTTTTATCGTTTAGATAGGTGTAATGCCTGCCCATAAGCTCGCAAACCTTATCTACAAGTTTATACATAAACGGTTCTTTAATGCCCAGTAAATAGCCGTGTCGCACCGCACGACGTAAAATACGGCGTAAAACGTATCCGCGACCCTCTTTATCAAAATTCGTGCCTTGTGCCAGTAAAAATACGACCGAGCGGATATGATCGCTTATCACGCGGTAACTTGCGCCCGTTTCGTAGCGGTAAGCTTTGCCGCATAATTTGGCGACTTCGTCAATATACGGCATAAAAAGCGAACTGTCGTAGTTGCTAAATTTGCCTTCCATTATCGCCGTTACGCGCTCTAAACCCATTCCCGTGTCAATGCTCGGCTTTGGAAGAGGACTTAGTTTGCCGTCTGCGCCGCGCTCGTATTGCATAAATACTAAATTCCAAATTTCAAGGAAACGATCGCCGTCGCCGCCCATATAATCCTCGCTCGTATTAAAATGCTCGCCGCCTTGGTCGTAAAATATCTCGCTGCAAGGTCCGCAAGGTCCGGTATCTCCCATTTGCCAAAAATTGTCTTTATCGCCGAATTTATAAATTCTGTCCTTTGCGATATGCTCTTGCCACATCGCATAAGCTTCGTCGTCGCCTTCATGAACGGTTACGTAAAGACGATCTTTAGGTAAATTTAAAATTTGAGTTACAAACTCCCATGCGTAGGCGATTGCGTCTTTTTTAAAGTATTCGCCGAAACTAAAATTTCCAAGCATTTCAAAAAATGTATGATGGCGCGCAGTGTAGCCGACATTGTCGAGGTCGTTATGCTTACCGCCCGCGCGAATGCATGTTTGACAGCTTGTGCGAATAGGCGGAGTAGGGCGTGGAATTTCGCCCGTGAAAATGCTTTTAAACGGCACCATTCCGGCATTTGTGAAAAGTAAGGTCGCGTCGTTTGGCACGAGCGGCGCGGATGCGATAATTTCGTGTCCTTTTGATTTGAAAAAATTTAAATAAGCTTCTCTAACGTCTAAATTTTGCATATATCATCCTGTAAATTTTAAAATTTCGCTTGATTTTACCTAAAAATCGTTTTGAAATTTATAAAAAATCTAAATTTTACCGTATTTACGCGCTCTTTTTGAATTTATGTGTTTAAAAGTGATATATAAATATAATTATTAAAATTATATAAATTTTTAAAGGACGACAATGAAGCTAAAGATTGGTATCGTTGGCTACTCGGACGTTGGTAAAAGGCACTATACCGAACTTAGACGCTCGGATAAATTTGAGGTCTGCGGCGTATTTGACAAACAAAATACCGATACTTTTTGTAGGGCTGAATTTTTTACCGATTTTAAAAAATTTATAGAAATTTCTCAGCCTCAAGCCATC
>JAJQAF010000191.1 GCA_021203945.1 Campylobacter sp. | reverse complement strand
ATTTAAGGTAAAGCGAGTTTGGTATTAGCACGGAAACGATGATTATATAGGGCTTTGATAAAATTATTCAAAAATAATAAAAAATGCTAATTAGTAACCAAAATTCTAAGAAATATTTAATATTTTTTTCAGATACTATCCATAAGTTATTTTATTATTGTAAGGATGGTCTATGACAAATTTAACCCAACAAATTTCTAGAAAACTTCCGAGTTTAAAGCGGCTTTCTGCTGCTTTTACGTTATTCACATTTTTACCGAATTTTGCGTCTGCCGCAGGAGGGCTGGATAAGGTAAATAGCTTTCTAGATAATTTAAGCAGCTGGCTGACTGCCGGTGGCGCCGTTATAGCAACGATTGCCATTATCATAGCTGGTTATAAAATCATGTATGGCGGTAAAACCGTTGGCGAAGTTGCTCCGATTATAATCGGCGGCGTATTAATAGGCAGTGCTTCTGCAATTACTAGCTTTTTCATAGGTAGCTAATAATGCAAACGGAGCCGGTATATAAAGCATTAACACGTCCGGCTATGGTATTTGGGGTGCCCGTCATCCCATTACTACTTATGCTTATGTTTTGGTTTTTGCTGGCGCTACTGTTGCAGGCATTTTTGCACAACGCCCTATATCTGTTGCTTTCACTGTTTATTTTGCCGAACCTTTGGATTTTTCAGCAGATAGTTAAAAGCGATGATATGGCTTTTAGGCTTTGGGGACTTAAGTTTATGAATTTTAGCGGTGGAAATATCGCCACTAAATTTTATGACGGTAACAAAAGCTATATGGCAAACTCAACTTATGCAAAAATGCCGATCGAAAACGATTTTCCAAAACTAAGCGTAGTCGGACTGCATAGTTTTCCAAATTTTGAGAAGTTGATCCCTTATCAAAGTCTGGCAAACGATGTAGTTATTACAAAAGATGGCGATTATTTAGCCAGTTGGCGCGTTGACGGTATTGCGTTTGAAGTGGAAGACGACGATTTTATCGATATGGATAAAAACAAACTAAATATGCTTGTTCGCCAGTTTAGCGGACAAAGCGTGAGCTTTTATTTTCACAATGCTCGTATGAATATAGAAATCAAACCGAAACATCATTATGAAAATAATGAATTTCTAAAAAATCTTAGTAATAAGTATTATAAAATTTTCAATAAAGAAAATTTAAAAGAAAATAAGCTTTACTTTACGGCTATTTATTCGCCGCTCAAAGACGGCGGAAAGGTAAATCAAACAGCCTATAAAAAAGCAAACGATATAGATAAAAAGATAAAACAAATACAAATCCATTTAAAAGAATTTCGACAAATTTGCACTACGATTGAGCAAAATTTAGGCAAATTTAAACCGTATAGACTTGGTATTTATGAGGTCGACGGTGTGAAATTTAGCTCGCAGCTGGAGTTTTACAACTACTTGCTTGGCGCTAGGTTTAGCAAGGTTCGTGTACCAAACGGCCCGTTAGATAACTATCTAAACGGCAACCTAAATGAGATATTTCCGACTCAGCACACCTTGCAGCTAAACTATAACGACGGAAGTAAAAAATTTGCCAAGGCTATTGAGCTGAAAGACTATCCGAATGAGAGTTTTAGCGGAATTTTCGATAAATTGATGTATGCAAATGTCGAATACACAATCACTCAAAGCTTCATACCAAAATCAAAAAAAGCGGCACGAGATGATCTGGAAAAACAGCAAAAAAGACTGGTGGCGAGCGAAGATAGCGCGACTAATCAAGTTTTAGACATAGATAATGCGCTAGAAAGCTTGCAAGATGATGTGATTTTCGGCGAGTATCATTTTAGTATCGTTATTTTTAGCGAAAGCCAAGTCGAACTAAACAAGATTTCAAATAAAATCGCGGTTATCTTACAGGATTTAGGCTTTTTGAGCACTCACGCAGGCATAGCGCTGGAAGCGACATATTTCGCACAAATTCCGGCGAATTTTGCCTTACGTCCTAGGATTCATACCATCTCATCTAAAAACTATGCAAGTTTTATAGCGCTTCACAACTTTCCGAGAGGTAAAAAGGACGGTAACGCTTGGGGCGAGGCTATCACGATACTTCAAACGCCAAACAAGCAGCCCTTTTTCTTTAACATCCACGAAACACACTTTGACAAAGATGACTTTGGCAAAAACGACATCTTGGCAAACACCTTTGTTCTTGGAAAAAGCGGCGGCGGTAAGACCGTGATCATGAACTTTATGCTTGATATGCTTTGCAAATTTAACGAGCCTGAAACCTTTGCCGACGATACGCCAAGCACCAAACGCAAGGCGACTTATTTTTACTTGGATAAAGATAAGGGCGCGATAGGAAACATCATAGCACTTGGCGGAAACTACATAACCATAAAAAGCGGACGAGAAACCGGGTTTAATCCGTTTTATTGCGAAGCGACGCCGGAAAATACTCGCCGCATAAAAGTCCTAATGAAAATGTTAGTAACAAAAGGCGGCGTAGGCTCTCTTACTACGAGAGAGGAAGAACAGCTAAATTTCGCGGTAGATAGCATAATGCGGCTTCCGAAAGAGAGCAGGACTTACGGCGTCTCGAAGCTCATCCAACTCATCCAAGCAAAAAATGACGAGATAAATTCGCTCCAGTCGCGTCTAAGAGCTTGGACTAGCGGCAGCGAGTTCGGTTGGGTTTTTGATAACGAAGTGGATACGCTGGATTTCAGCGATGAGAATATTACGGTTTATGGTATAGACGGCACGGATTTGCTTAAAGATGATGAGATTTCGCCGTATGTCGCCTACTATATACTTTGGCGTATCGTAGATATGGTCGATGGTCGCAGGTTTGGTCTGTTTATTGATGAGGCATGGGACTGGCTTAAAAACAGGGTTGTCATGCGCGAGGTGCATAACAAAGAAAAAACCATCAGGAAAGAAAACGGCTTTTTATTCCTAGGCACTCAAAGCGTGGAGGATATAGCCAAGTCGGAGGTCGGCACGGCTATAGTCGAGCAGAGCGAGACTATACTGCTTTTAAGCAATCCTAAAGCCAAGCGAAATGATTACTGCGGTGCTTTAAACATGAGCGAAGAGGAGTATAACTTCGTCAAGACCACAAGCCCGGAAAGCTATCAGTTTCTCATCAAAAAAGATGTGAGCTACCGCGCTATCGCCACGATAAACCTAGCTCATATAGGCAATATGGTAAAGGTGCTTAGCACGGCTAAAGTCTATGTAAATGAGCTCGAAGAGATAAATGAGATGGATATAAGTAGAGAAGAAAAATATGAAAAGATTAAAGAACTATATAAAATCGACTAAAAAATTCAACTCTAAGGAGAAAAGATGAAAAAGAGTTTACTTTTAGTTTGCCTGCTTTCTAGCTTGGCATTGGCGACTACATACGAGAGTGCGCCGACACAAGAAGAGATATACGGTGCCAAAGAGGCTAATACCGTCAGCGCTACGCAAAAGGCTTTGCAAGATTATGAGAAATTTAAAGAAGATAATCCAAATCTTACCAATCTGCCAAGCAACGAAGAAATCAAAAAAGCCGCTTTAGAGTATGAAAATTTCAAAGCTGAAAATACTTCTGACAATGATGACGAAAGCATTGATTTTTTACAAGGCGATGTAAAACTTGCTTGCGAAGCTATTTTATGTCTAAGCGGCGGCAGCTCGTTGTCAGAGTGCAAACCGTCTCTTAAAAGATACTATAGCATAACAGCCAAAAAGGCTCACAAACAAGCTAAAAAACGAGCGAATTTCTTAAAGCTTTGCCCGAAAGATTAAGAGGGAATAAATGAAAAATCTAGTTAAATTTGGTTTATGTGCTTTTATGGCGCTTAGTTTTAGCGGTTGTCTGCAGGAGATTGATTCGATTCTTGGCAGTGCCGGGTCTAGTTCAAGCTCTAGCTCTAGTAGCAGTGATAAAGCCGACCCAAACTATGATAGTGACTATCCGGCAAATAGCGCTTCGCATGAGGCTTCTATAAAAGCAATGAGCGGGGATACAAAAATGTCTTGCATATATCATTACTGCATAACTAATTGGCTTGATATGCAGCTAGGAGAAACTCCTGCTTCCTACAATAAATTATGCAAGCAATCATATGACGCGCACACTAAATACACAAAAGCCAAAACATCTAGTGCGGAAAGTAGAAAAGCGCAAGAATTTTATAACCTTTGTCCTTTTGATAATCGTTACAGCAAATCTGGTCTCATCATAGAAAAATATGATGGCAAAAACGGTATGGGATTAAAGACCGATGACGAATATTATGATGAATGGATAGGCAAGAAGAAGAGTAAAACAATGGATAGTATATTTGGGAGATGATAAATGTTTAGTATTACCATTAAAAAAGGCATAATTGCCACGGGTTTGATATTAATGTTGCCAAATATGTCAGTGGCCGGTGTTCCTGTTTCGGTCGTCGGAGATGCGACAGTTACTACTTGGGAATCCATGAAATGGGTTGAAAAAGCTAAAGAATGGGCAGAAACCGCCAAAAAATATTCTGATGATGCACAAGCTTGGGCAAATCAAAAAGCACAAATGGCAGCTCAGCTATATGCTATGAGCGGCGTTATGGATATCGCAAATTTACCGAAAGGTAATCAATAAAAAATAGTATATCTTTAAAAATAGGAGAAAAGATGAAAAAAGTTTTAGAATTCGGTTTATGTGCTTTTATGGCGCTTAGTTTTAGCGGCTGCATAGAAAATCTACCGACTATCGGAGATGTCATCGGTATGCCAAACTCATCAAGTAGCTCTAGCAGTAGCGCAGGCACACCGAATACAGATGCTGATTTTCCTGCAAACAGCGCCGAGCATAAAGTCGCTATCCAAGCGATGAGCGGAAACACTTGGGCTTCTTGCATATATCATCACTGCAATACAAATTTAGACTATACGCTTCCGACTAGACGTGAAGCCACTGCCAACACCAAATACACCAAACTTTGCAAAAAAGCAGATAGTGCCGAGAAAAGTTATGTCGGAAGATCGGGCAACGCCGCAACCGATCATCAAAAGCAAGAGGAATTCTTAAGTTTATGTCCTTTTGATAATCGATACAATAAGTCGCTTAAGATAAAAAAATATGATGGCGAAACCGGACTTGGGGCGGATAGCTTTAACGAAAGAACACATCAAGAAATATTAAGAGATGTTAATAAAAGATGGTGATTGTAAAACAGCCAAAGGGGTATAAAATGAAAAGTATATTTAATAGTGTCAAAACAAGCACAGTTGCTTTAGGTCTATTGTTAATGTTGTCAAATGTTGTTAATGCAGGTGTTCCGGTAACAAACCCGATACAATTAACTCAAAGTCAAACTCAGTGGATTACCGATAATGCCAATCAGTTAAATCAGCTATATGCTATGAGCGGTGTAAAAGATGCTCTAAATTTAACAAAAGGATGATCAATTAAAAATATTATATATTTAAATAAAGGAGATAAAATGGAAGAGGAAAAAAATGAAAAATATATTTAGCATTTTAGTTGCCGTTATTGTTGTGACTATATTTTCTGGTTGCGTTTTGAAACGTGACGATGTAACAGGTGAGTATTATACAGATACTACAGCAGGAGAGGCTGGTGCCAATACTAGACAGATAGTTGATAGTTTGTTTAAGACTACAAAAGATACAAAAAATACTTACGATAATGCAAAAAATACAACGAGCACTATTAAGTCAATATTTAAATAGTTTACAAACAAGCATAAGGAAAATTTATGAAAATATTTTTTAGAGGTATAATTATTTTACTATTGATATTTAATATTGTTGTTGCGGTACAATACGAGAGTGCACCGACGCAAGAAGAGATAGATGCTGCCAAGCAGACTCGTTCCAACGAAATGCAAAAACAAAAGAAGCAAACCAAACAAAACTCTGAATCACAAGAAATTCCAAAATATAGTGATGAAGAGATAAGGAATAGTGTTAGAGAATATAAGGAGCTGAGAGAGCGGATGCTTGAAGCCATGAAGCAAGAAAAACTTCTTCAGTAATTTTAAAGGAGAGAATATGAAAAATATTTTTCTAAAAAGTGTGTTGATGACTTTTTTAACGTCAAGTATTGCATTGGCAGCACAATATGTTAGTGCGCCGACACAAGACGAGTTAAACGCCGCTAAACGAGATATAATAGACGCTAGCGGTGTCGCGAATGGTTTGGATTTTGATGAAAAAATTCAAAATATTGCAAGTAAAACAAATTATGGAGAAGCTATTCAAAATGCAGCTAAAAATTCGGATTTTGATTTTTCTGATGATAGCGAAAATGACAATGTTGATTTACTTGAAGGCGATGTAAAACTTGCTTGCGAAGCTATTTTATGTCTAAGCGGCGGCAGCTC
>JAJQAF010000113.1 GCA_021203945.1 Campylobacter sp. | reverse complement strand
TCGTAGAGGATCATAAATGCCCGTAGCTTGAGATTTTGGCGTTTTAGAGACGGTGTCTATTTTTAAGCTTTTTATAATATCGCTAGCTTGTTTGGCGGCTTGAGAATCCGAAACTTCACTTTTTTTGCGACTTTGCACTTTTTGTTCGGGCTTTGAAATGCCGCTATCTTTTTTTAATTTGGATGTATCTATACTACCGAAAAGATCTTTTATGTTCGGCTGCTCTACGGGCTTTGTTTCCGGCTTTTCGCTTGGTTGCGGTATTTCTATTTTAGGCTCCGGTTTTGGTTGATCCTGCGGCGGATTTGGTATGCTTGGCGTAGGTAGCGGCTCTTCCGGAATGACTTGTTTGTTAGTTGTTTCCGCTTTTGTTTCTTTGGTATCCGTTTTTGACTCGGGCTTTGTTTCTTTAACAACTTCCTCTGCTTGTTTTGGAGCTTTTACGGTTTCGGCTATTTCTCTATCCACCATAACAACGTCCATAAAAGCGTCTTTATCATCGGTATATTTTTTAGCAGGCTCGGTAAAAAACGTAAGCTTGATAAAAAGCATAAGCACTATCGCCAAATAAATGGATAGCGCTACAAAAAATGAACTAATGGTAGGAAATTTTACTCTACTTGGCATTTTATCCGTTTGTTTCTAAGGCGACTTTATTAAATCCTGCATTTTTAAGAGTCTTTAGCACAAACATCACATCATCGTATTTCAAATTTTTATCGGCCTTAATATATATCGGCAAACTTTTATCGTATTTGCCGCTCATTAAAACGATATTATCCGGGAATTCGGCAAGACTCATTAAACTTTGCTCTATCCTAACTTGTCTTTGGGCGTTTATAGATACTGTCAAATCTTTTTGTTTGGCAGTGGATGTTTTTGTTTTCGAACCGTCGGGTAAAGCGATATCCTCTTGATATACTAGCGTTGGCGTCGTGACCATTAAAATGGCTAACAAAACCAGCATAATATCAACAAGAGGAGTTATATTTAATTCCGGCTTTTCGTCGTCAAATTTCAAAGCCATTTATATCTCGTCATCTTTTTTAAGCGCGACCAAAACATCGGCTTGACGTTCTATTACACTCATGAGCTCATATGCTTTGCGTTTAATAAGTAAGTTAAAAGTATATGCAGGAATGGCGACAAAAATTCCCGCACCCGTAGCGACCAATGCTTCTGAAATTGCCGGCGCTATAACGCCAAGTGAAGAATTTGCACTATTGCCGAGTTGCGAAAACGTCTCAAGAATGGAAATAACGGTACCAAAAAGTCCTATAAACGGCGAAGTTGAAGCTATTACACTAAGCCAAGTCAGACCGCTAGTAGCATTTTTCTCAGCTATACTTATACAAACGTTTAATTTTTCTCTTGAAATTTTACCGCTTGCACATTTTCTTAAAGAGGAATCGTTGGGAATATTTTTTGCCCCCATAAGCAAAGATTCAAGCGCATTTTGTTCTTTTTTTTTCCATAATCCTATTCCCGCCATACGAGAAAATAGGATAGTAAAACTAACGATGAAATATACGGAAAGCCAACTTAATACGACAATAGTTATAAAACTACTTCTTTGAATGTAGTTTAAAAATATATCTATTCCGCCCACTTTATCTTGCTCTCACTACGTTTTCCATCTTTGCGATAGTAGCTGCAAATGCATTTGTGTCGCTACTCATACTTTCGATAAGATTTTTTGCCTGCTCAAGAGAATTAGCCAATTCACTCTCGCTGTCGCCTGCAACATAAACCGCACCGTCGGCCAAAATTATGACTTTACCTTCGTCAATCTTAGCGTATCCCCAGTTTATAGCTACTATATCATGGTTTTTATTTTTGTCTTCTATATCGATTATTCCGGCCTTTAGAAGTGATATCAAAGAAGCGTGGTTTGGCAAAACGCCAAACTCACCTTCGCTGCCCGGAAGTACTACGCTACTTACGTCGTTAGAAAAAACTTGACCTTGAGGAGTTACTATTTCTAAATGTAATTTATCCATTCCTCTTCCTTTAAAAATTTTTAAGCCTTAAGTTTTTCGGCTTTGGCAAGCGCCTCATCAATATTACCCACCATATAAAACGATGCTTCTGGTAGGTTATCGTATTTTCCGTCTAAAATTCCTTTAAATCCGGCTATGTTTTCCTCTAAACTAACATATTTGCCCGGACTTCCGGTAAAGACCTCGGCGACAAAGAACGGTTGAGATAAAAATCTCTCGATTTTTCTAGCCCTATCAACTGTTACTTTATCCTCTTCGCTAAGTTCATCCATACCTAGAATCGCGATAATATCTTGCAGATCTTTATATTTTTGTAAAACGGCTTGAACGCCGCGTGCGACCTTATAGTGATCTTCGCCTAAAATTTGAGGATCAAGCATACGCGAAGTTGAATCAAGAGGATCAACCGCAGGATAAATTCCCTTTTCGGCAATAGCTCTATTAAGAACGGTCGTCGCATCAAGGTGAGCAAAAACCGTTGCAGGAGCGGGATCGGTAAGATCGTCCGCCGGAACATAAACGGCTTGAACGGAAGTAATTGAGCCTTTTTTTGTAGAAGTAATTCTTTCTTGGAATTTACCCATTTCGCTAGCAAGCGTAGGCTGATAACCGACTGCCGACGGGATACGTCCAAGAAGTGCCGACATCTCCGCGCCAGATTGAGAAAATCTGAAAATGTTATCTATAAACATCAAAACGTCAAGTCCCATCTCGTCACGGAAATATTCGGCCATAGTAAGACCGGTTAGCGCGATTCTGTTTCTTGCTCCCGGCGGTTCGTTCATCTGTCCGTAGCATAAGGCAACTTTATCCAAAACGTTACTCTCTTTCATCTCGTGATAAAGGTCGTTTCCTTCACGAGTTCTTTCGCCGACACCGGCAAACACGGAATATCCGCTATGTTTAAATGCAACATTATGGATAAGCTCCATAATAATAACCGTTTTACCAACTCCTGCACCGCCAAATAGCCCTACCTTACCGCCTTTTGCGTAAGGGGCAAGCAAATCGACCACTTTTATGCCCGTTTCAAAAATTTCGCTCTTTGTACTTTGCTCTTCAAATGCCGGCGGATCACGGTGAATAGACCATTTCTTATCAAACTCAATACCTTCGCCCTCATCAATTAGCTCGCCGATGACGTTAAAAATTCTACCTAAAACTTTCTCACCGACGGGAACGGTTATAGGCGCGCCAAGAGCAGTAGCGTCAAGACCGCGAGTAAGACCTTCGCTCATATCCATGGCAATCGTTCTAACGCGATTATCGCCCAAATGTGCCGCGACTTCCAAGATTAACTTATTTTTCTTGCCTTCAACTTCGAAATAAACCTCGATAGCTTCATTGATTTTCGGCAAGTAGTCATTAAAGTCAACATCGACCACGGGGCCCATAACTTGACTAATAACACCCTTCATTCATACTCCTTTTATTTCATTGATTCGACACCGCTGATAATCTCGATAAGCTCAGTGGTGATTGATTCTTGTCTTGCTTTATTGTAGGCAAGATTTAGTTGTTTTACACGTTCTTTGGCATTGTTCGTCGCATTATCCATTGCTTGCATCCTTGCGCTATGTTCTGCAGCAAGAGAATCAATCAAAGAATAATACATACTATATTCAAAATACTTTGTTAATAATTCATCTAAAATTTTAGAATAATTATCTTCAGGCTCAAATTCCATCAAGGAATTAGTCTCTACTCCAATGATTTTTGAAGGCTCAATCGGCACGATATCGTTAATTCTGATCTCTTGAGAAATCATATTTTTATATCCGTTATGGATAAGTATGACCTTATCCGTAACTCCGCCGACAAAATCATCAATAGCGTCTTTTATGATATTTTGAGCTTTTTCATAAGTCGGAGAAGAGCTTGCGCCGACATACGTTTCAAGCAAATCTACACCTTGAAAATTAAAAAATTCTATACCTTTTTTCCCGACGGCACGCAGACGAACTTTGATCTTTTTTGCTTTGAATTCATCTATCATATGTCTAACGGTTTTAATGGTTTGAACGTTAAAACCACCGCAAAGTCCTTTATCGGCAGTCACAAAAATAATATCAACTTTTTCGATATTTTCTTTAGTATCAAAAAATTTGCTTTCCGTAACAACGGATGCATATTGATTTATTTTATATGCTATTTCCGATAAAACTTCATTGATTTTAAGCGCATAAACCCTAGAATAACGCGCCGCTTCTTCCGCTTTTCTAAGTTTAGCGGTAGATACGAGTTTCATTGCTCGCGTAGTCTTTTGAGTATTTTGAACGCTCTTAATCTTTCGTTTTATATCTTTTAAATTTGACATATTTTAGCCTTATGCAACCGAGAAAGTCGCTTTAAAGTCTTTCAGTGCCTTATGTAAAAGCTCTTCTATCTCTTTATCAAGAACTTTTTTTGTCCTAATTTGTTCAAAAACCTCAGGATATTTTGCCTCTATATAAGGATATAGTTCGGCTTCAAATTTTGTAACGCTAGGTGTTGATATATCGTCAAGATATCCTTTTGAGCCGGCAAATATAATAATGACTTGATTTTCAACCGGCAAAGGAGAATACGGAGGTTGTTTAAGAACTTCAACCATTTTTTGACCGCGTTCAAGCTGTTTTCTTGAGCTTTCGTCAAGATCGCTTGCAAACTGAGCAAATGCCTGAAGTTCGCGATATTGAGCCAGATCAAGTCTTAAATTTCCGGACACTTGCTTAGTCGCTTTTATCTGAGCCGCACCGCCGACGCGAGAGACCGAAAGTCCGACGTTAATAGCAGGACGAATGCCCGAGTTAAATAGATCCGATTCAAGGAAAATTTGACCGTCGGTTATAGAAATAACGTTTGTCGGGATATAAGCCGAAACGTCGCCGGCTTGAGTTTCAATAATAGGCAACGCCGTAAGAGAACCCGCACCCAATGCGTCATTTAGCTTACTGGCTCTTTCAAGAAGTCTTGAGTGTAAATAAAATACGTCGCCCGGATAAGCCTCACGACCCGGAGGACGGCGTAAAATAAGCGACATTTCGCGATATGCGACGGCATGTTTTGATAAATCATCATAAATAATGAGTGCATGGCGTGAATTATCTCTAAAGTATTCGCCCATAGTTACGCCCGCATACGGAGCAAGATATTGAAGTGCAGCAGCATCGCTAGCACCGGCATTTACCACTATCGTATAATCCATCGCACCATATTCTTCAAGCTTTTTAACGACTTGGGCGACTGTTGATTGTTTTTGTCCGATCGCAACGTAGATACAAATGACGTCTTGACCTTTTTGATTGATTATAGTATCGATTGCTACGGTCGTTTTACCGGTTTGGCGGTCACCGATGATAAGTTCTCGTTGTCCGCGACCGATCGGCACGAGCGAATCAATCGCCTTAATTCCCGTTTGAAGCGGCTCGTGAACTGATTTTCTAGCCATAATGCCTTTTGCTTTTTCTTCAACAAACCTTGTTTCTGTAGCCTCGATAGCACCCTTTGCGTCTATCGGCTCGCCCAGTGAATTTACGACGCGTCCGATTAACGCGTCGCCAACCGGAACACGTAAAAGTTTTTTAAGTCTTTTTACCGAACTTCCTTCCATTATTCCGCTGGTCTTGCCAAGGATAACTATACCTACGCCACTTTCTTCAAGGTTAAGAGCCATACCCTTTTCGCCGCCCTCAAACTCGACCATTTCGCCGGCCATAATGTTTTTAAGACCATAGACGTTAGCAACGCCGTCGGCGACCGAGATGACTTTACCGGTCTCTTCAACATCAACGCTTAAATCAAAATTTTCAATTCGCTCTTTGATTATAGCGCTAATTTCGTCAGCTTTAATTTTTGCACTCACGCTTTTACTCCTTTTTAAATTGCTTTTAATATATATTCGCTCATTTGGGCCTTTAACCTATCTATAGAGAAATTTACCTCTACGCCCAAATCGTTAAGTTCGACTTTAATGCCGTTATAATCGCTTTTTGAACCATCTAGCTTAATCTTTGCGTTAAAACGTTTTGAAAATTTATCCTCAAGCATGCTTAGTTGATTCTTTTCCAGCTCGAAATTCCCATAAACGTTACCGTGATAAACGTTATCTAATAATGCCTGCTGAATCTTGATCTCGTTTAATATAGACGGTATAAGTTCAAGCCTTTTATTTGCTCCTAACAACTTGATAAAATTCCTAAAATTTTCACTAGGCTCATTTATTAAAGACAGTATAAATTCAACTTTTTGTGAAATTTTTAGAGTAGGAAGACTTATGATGTTTCTAAATTTTTCAATGTCAAAAACAGCGGAAATTTGACTCAAATTTAGCACGAATTTATTTAAATCTGCGGAATTCATATCGCTTAAAATAGCTTTGACATATTTTTTTGCTACGGTCTCGTTCATTAGCTAACCTTTTTAAGTATGATATTTATAAGCTCTTTTTGATCCACTTTCA
>JAJQAF010000078.1 GCA_021203945.1 Campylobacter sp. | reverse complement strand
ATACTAGGAAATATACTTTGCTTTACGTTTTTTACCGCGCTTATCTTTGAGGGGTTGACGTCCGCTATTTCAATGGTTGAGCCTTGTATATTTTATCTAAATAAAAATTTTGGCCTAAGCAGATTAAAATCCATATTTATAGTCGGCAGCATCGTTTATATTTTAGGGATACTTTGCACGCTTTCAAACGTCTTGGAATTTAAAGAAGCTCTTACTTTTTTCGGAAAGGGATTTTTCGACTGTTTGGATTATCTTAGCTCAAATATCATGCTGCCTTTGGGCGGTATCTTAATAGCGATTTTTGTAGGATATTTTATGAAATTTAGCCTACTTAAAGAGCTTTTCATGCCTTATATGGGCAATAGCATATTTAAAATTTGGTATTTTTTACTTCGTTACGTTGCACCTGTTTGCGTGCTCGTAGTTTTAATTAAAGGGGTTTTATAATGGCAAAAGAACAATTTTCTAAAATCGGTTATGTTTTGGCGGTGGCGGGTTCTGCCGTCGGGCTTGGCAACGCTTGGAAATTTCCGTATATGGTCGGTGAGAACGGCGGTTCGGCATTTGTGTTGCTATATCTTTTTATATGTTTTTTAGTCGGCGTGCCTATTTTTATGGCGGAGCTTAGTATAGGCAAACTCAGCGAAAGCGACAGCGTAAATGCCTTTAGAAAACTAGCCGATAAACATAAAAATTTATGGCAATACGTCGGAATTTTAGCAATGGTAACGGCGGCTATCATATCTTGTTATTATATAGTCATTATAGGCTGGGTATTTAAGTATTTCTTTCTGTCTTTTAGCGTTTTGCCGAGCGATATAGAGAGTTCAAAGACTATTTTTACCGAGCTTATAACAAAAAGCGCCGGCGAGCAGATAATTTATTTCGTCATTGCGTTCGCCTGCTGCTTTTACGTATTGTCAAAAGGCGTAAAAAGCGGCATAGAAAAGCTAAACGTTTGGATGATGCCCAGCCTTTTTATTATGCTGTTAATCATGCTTTGCTATTCCGTTACTATGGACGGTTTTATCGGTTCGGTTAAATTTTTACTAATACCCGATTTTAGTAAAATTTCGCTAAATTCGTTACTCTTGGCGCTAGGTCTTGCTTTTTGGACGCTTTCGCTAGGTATGGCGGCGATTATTACCTATTCGGCGAGCTTAAGCGACGATACGAATTTGGCTACTTCTACCGTTAGCATAGTGCTTATAAATATCACGCTTGCGATTATGATGGGGCTTGTAATATTTACGTTTATATTTGAATTCGGCGCCGAGCCGTCTCAAGGAGTCGGACTTGTCTTTATCTCGCTTCCTACGCTTTTTGCTAAGCTCGGCATAATAGGCAATGTGCTTGCGGTTGCGTTTTTTACCGCGCTTATTTTTGCAGGTATTACGTCCGCTATTTCGATTGTCGAACCGTTTGTATTTTTCCTTATCAGAGAATACGGTATGAGCCGTAAAAAGGCGCTTGGTATCGTAGGTATCGGTATTTTTATCGTCGGATTTTTATGCGTTTTGGCAAACATACAAGGCGTCGGCGATAAATTTATGCTTTTTGGCAAAAATTTCTTTGATTTTCTCGATTTTACGGCTTCAAATATCTTACTTCCGATTAGCGGCATAGGCGGAGCGATTTTTGTCGGGTATTTTATGAAGCGTCAAGCGTTATATTTGCTTTTTAGTCCGTATATGAGTGATACGATTTTTAACATATGGTATTTTTTACTTCGTTACGTTGCGCCTATTTGCGTATTTTTTGTTATGATTAACGCATTGTTTTTTGCCAAAGGCTAAATATGGAAAAGCTTGAGAAATTTTTTGATAAAGCCGCCGATATTATCGGTTTTATTTGCATGTTCGCTATGTCGTTGATGATAATTGACGTCTTTTTGAACGTCGTCGCAAGGTATTTTTTTCAATACGGAAACGTAGGATTTCAAGAGCTTGAATGGCATTGTTTCGCGATTGTTTTTTTGCTAGGTATGAACTATGCGCTAAAAGAGGATTCTCACGTTCGAGTAGATATTTTTTACGCTAAATTTAGCCCCCGCACAAAAGCGCTCGTAAATATGATAGGAACGATCGTTTTTATAGTTCCGTTTGCGCTTTTAGTTTCAAATTTATCTATCGATTTTGTTACGGAAGCATATGGCTCAAACGAAGGTAGCGCCGATCCGGGCGGACTTCCTTATCGCTGGATAATAAAAAGCTTTATACCGCTTTCTTTTTATCTTTTGATATTTTTCGCCATAGGATTTTTCGTGAAAAATTTTAATCTATATAAAAATTCGCAGATGTTAAAATGACCGGCATAGTAATGTTTTTAGCTGCGCTTTTAATGTTAGGCATAGGCTTTCCGGTAGCTTTTACGTTCGGCGCCGTCGCGATGATATTCGGACTAGTAGGCGGTATGATAGAAAGCTTTGCCGACGGAGACGGGATAATCGGCGGCTTTGTCGTTTTTAAAGATATGTTCGCTTTTATGCCGTATAGAATATTTTCGATCATGGAAAATAAAATTTTAATCGCCGTGCCGCTGTTTGTCTTTATGGGCATAGTTTTGCAAAAAGCAAAGCTAGCCGAGAGACTACTCGAAAGCATGGCGCTATTATTCGGCGAAATTCGCGGAGGTATCGCTATTAGCACTATTTTAGTCGGCGCGTTGCTTGCGGCATCGACGGGCGTAGTCGGCGCCAGCGTCGTTGCTATGGGCGTTATAAGCTTACCCGTAATGTTAAAATACAAATACGATCAAGCGCTTGGTTGCGGAACGATATGCGCGTCGGGAACATTGGGGCAGATTATTCCGCCCTCAATCGTCTTAATTATTTTGGGCGATATTTTTTCCGTCCCGGTCGGAGAACTTTTTCACGAGGCATTTGTCCCCGGACTCGTTTTAGTCGGAGCTTATATAGCTTATATCTTGGCGGCGTCATACTTAAAGCCCGAAATCGCGCCTGCCGTTAGATCTAAAATAGACGAGAATAAAATTAAACAAATTTTAAGAGCCTTGGCCGCTATTTTGCCGCCTCTTTTGCTTGTAATTTGCGTATTAGGATCTATATTTGCGGGTATTGCTACGCCTACGGAGAGTTCGTCTTTTGGTTGCGTGGGCGCGATCTTGTTGTCGTTTTTTTATAGAACGTTTTCTTTTACGATGATTAAAGAAGCGCTTGAAGAAAGCATAAAAACTACCGCTCTCGTATTTACTATACTTGTAGGGGCTACTGCATTTTCTATGGTGTTTAGTTATACGGGCGGCGATGAGATAGTAGAAAAATTTATGACTAATTTACCCGGAGAAAAGTGGGGATTTATCGTATTTAGCATGCTTGTGATTTTCGTGCTTGGATTTTTTATAGATTTTGTGGAAATTTCATATATAGTTTTGCCTATCCTTGCGCCTATCGCTCTAAATCTCGGTATAAATCCCATATATTTCGCGATTTTGATAGCTATGAACTTACAATCCTCCTTCCTCACGCCGCCGTTTGGATTTAGCCTGTTTTTCTTGCGCTCGGTCGCTCCGCCTCAGATAAAAACCGGTGCGATATATAAGGGCGTTATACCGTTTATTGCGCTACAAATCATAATTTTAATCGTATTTACGATTATTTTACTATAAGACCGAGTTTAAATTTAAACCGTGAAAGGTTTAATTTTGATTTCTATGATGTTGATTTGTGCCTTAGCCGATGCAAATCTGCTTGAAATTTATTAAAATAAAGCGTTTTTACACCAAAATTTTGAAGCTCAAAAAAGCACTTTCGGTTTAAATTTACCAAAATCGGTAAAATTTAGACGTTATTCTCTAGTATGCAGTAAATGTCGGCAAATCATTAAATTTCGACGCCAAGCCGAAAAATGATAATTTTATCTATTTTGGTAAAAACTAATTTGTAAGCGTGAAAAAGAGTGTGCGGATAACCTTACGCAAGAGAAAATTTTAAACGGATTTTCTTATAAAATCAAAAACGATCCCAAAATGGTTTGGGGCGTAACCTTGTTAGATAAAATTCCTGTTTCTACGCACGAAGACGTAAGCGTAACGACTTAAAATACACCAAAAGAGAACAAGATAAGCAAAGACACGGGGTTTTCTTACAAACTATCAAGACCTAGAAAATAGACGATTTTAAACCGATTAAATTTAATGATCTTTGTATTCCGAGTAAAATTGATTTAAGTAATCATTATAATAGCTATTGCCGTTTCTAACGTCAAAATCTCTTGCTATCTCTAAAGCCGTTTGATAATCCTTATTATCAAACGCCGATACGGCTATAAAAAATCTTAAAATTGTTATATCGTCGTTTGTGTCAAGTATATCTTTTGAATGCTTACGGGCTAAATTTAAAGCGGTCTCATAATCCCCCAATCTTACCGCCATCTCTATGATAAGCGCCATTTGATCTATCGTTCTATTATTTGCCCCTATCAGTTTTATGGCTTTTGGAAGTAAATTTTTAGCCTCTTCAAGCCGTCCTAAGTTTATCATACTAAACATAATCGGCGCATACGTTATATGAGGCACTTCCATACATTTAAGCTCGCCCGACAATATCGGTTCGGATAATTCAAGCGCCTTTTCATACTCGCCGATAAACGTCAAATAAGTTATCCGTTCACTTACTTCGCAAGCTTCGCAGTCGTTCATTTCGTCTTTATCTAACTCTTGCCAAAGCTTGTAATTTTGCTTCGCCTCTCTAACATCGCCCATTGCGATATTTTGCGTCATCAATGCCTTATAATACGCAGCCATACTAAAATCAAGCCACTCGTAATAGTCAAACATCGCTTGATTTATCTCATTTATTCTATCTTTAGAAATCGCCGAAGAATCGCCTAATTCTACGACTATCCACTTAAATTTCCACATCGCGTCTTGCAAATCGTAAAAGCTTGCAAATTCCGTCTTGTCCCGCTTATTTTTATCTTGGATATTGGATACTATGTATGAAGTAAGCCACATAAGTGCGGACGAGCGTAAATTCGTTCCGAATTTTTCATAATCCTCATTTAGCGCAAAATCGCAAATTTGGGCTACAAACCCATAATCTTCCCGCTTCTCGGCTTCTCTTAAAACGTCGAATAAAAATTCCTCTTTTTGCCTAATAGTATCAAGCTTGCCTAACTTCTCGTATATACTTTCCAATTTATTATCTTGTATTTTTATATTATCTTGCATTTTTTGCCTTTTTTGTAAATTTAAACATTAAAAATTCTCGCTTATTATATCTGATTAATATAAAAGAAGGTAAAATTATGTACAATTTTAAAACTTAAAAGAGTAGTAAATGGCTAAAAAATTTATAGATATTATGGATACGACCTTTCGCGACGGCTTTCAGTCCGTTTATGGCGCCAGAGTGCTTATGGAGGACTTTTTCCCTGCGGTGCAAGCGGCGAAAGATGCCGGGATCACTCACTTTGAATTCGGCGGCGGCGCGCGGTTTCAGAGCTTGTATTTTTATCTGAACGAAGATGCCTTTGCGATGATGGATAAATTTCGCTCCATTGTCGGCGAACAAGCAAATTTGCAAACTCTAAGCAGGGGCGTAAATACCGTTACTTTAGATACGGGAAGTCGCGAGCTGGTTGATCTTCACGCTAAACTTTTTAAAAAGCACGGCACGACTACGATACGAAATTTTGACGCTTTAAACGACGTTGAAAATTTAAAATACTCGGGCGAACGTATCGCTCATCACGGATTAAAGCACGAAGTGGTGGTTACCATGATGGATTTACCTCCGGGCTGTAAAGGCGCACACGACGTTGCATTTTACGAGAGAATTTTAAGGGAAATTTTAGACGCGGGCATTCCTTATCATAGCGTTTGTTTTAAGGACGCGAGCGGAACGAGTAGTCCGCAAAAGGTCTATGAAAGCATAAAAATGGCTCGCAAGCTGCTACCGCAAAATACTCATATCAGGCTTCATACGCACGAAACTGCGGGAGTTAGCGTAGCGTGCTATCTTGCCGCGCTTGAAGCCGGGGCTGACGGCATTGATTTGGCTGCGAGTCCCGTAAGCGGCGGCACTTCTCAGCCGGATATATTAACTATGTTGCACGCCGTTAAGGGTAAAAATTACGATCTCGGCGGGCTTGAGCTGGAGAAAATTTTAAAATACGAAAGCGTTTTAAAAGATTGTTTGAGTGATTATTTCACTCCGCCCGAAGCGACTCAAGTAAGCCCGCTTATCCCGTTCTCGCCGATGCCCGGCGGAGCGCTAACGGCAAATACTCAAATGATGCGCGATAATAATATCTTAGATAAATTTCCCGAAGTTATCGTCGCAATGCGCGAGGTCGTAGAAAAGGGCGGCTACGGCACTAGCGTAACGCCGGTGAGTCAATTTTATTTTCAGCAGGCTTTTAACAACGTAATGTTCGGCAAATGGACAAAGATAGCCGACGGATATGGAAAAATGGTGCTCGGATACTTTGGACG
>JAJQAF010000220.1 GCA_021203945.1 Campylobacter sp. | reverse complement strand
CTCTTTAACTATTGAAATTCGCATTTACTTGAAATACAGATTTCGCTTATCTTTAACGTATCTATATCTACTTCTTGAAAAACTGCGAGCGAAGCAAAGAAAAAATACTTTAAAATTTCATGAAATTTCTTATAAACTTTAATCATAATCTCAAGTCTCTTTACGGCTGTTTTGTTTCGATTTAAGCCAAATACGGTCAGCAATCTTTTTATGAACTTATATGCCACTATTTTATAAGACATATTATTATTTAAATAAATTCTATTATCATTTTATTTCGATAGGAGCGCCATTTATTAAAGTGAATAAAAAATTTATATTTTTTGTCTTGACAAATAGTGGCAAATTATCTTATAATCTCATCAAATAAATCGATTTATAAAAATATTTAAGTTTAGGCGAACCTTTAGAGGTTCCGATTAAATTCAGCTTCAAGTTTTACTTGAAACGGGAGGAAAAGATGAAACATATTCAACAATCCGAATTCGGGCGGAGGGACTTTCTAAAAACTACCGCCGTTGTCGGTGCGGCGGGAGCTCTGGGAGTTTTCTCCGACGGGCTTGTATCCGATGCAAACGCAGACGAGCTAAAAAGCGGGCATTTGCAAACCGAGATCATAAAAACAAACTGCGCCGGTTGCACTCATAACTGCGGCGTTTTAGCTCATGTTAGAAACGGTCGCGTTATAAAAATCGAGGGAAATCCGACTCATCCGATGTCAAAGGGCAGGTTATGCTCCAAAGGGTTAGCCGGCATTCAAGCCCTTTATAATCCGAATCGAAATAAATATCCGATGAAACGCATCGGTGCCAGAGGCGAAAATAAATGGCAAAGGCTAACGTGGGAGCAAGCTATCAATGAAGTGGCCGATAGACTTATGCAAACTTACGAAAAATACGGTCCCGAAGCCTTAACGGGATCAACGGGCGGAGGCGGAAATCCGGCGTTTTATTCAATTGCAAGGTTTTGCAACGCCTTCGGTAGTCCAAACTGGTTTGAACCGGGCTGCGCACAGTGCTTCTTGCCGCGCACCATCGCCTACGACATTCAATACGGCGGTCCGACGACAAGCATAGGCGACTCGCAAGCGACTGAAATTTACGTGCCGACCACACCGATTAAAACCGTTGTTTTATGGGCGTCGGGTCCTTCATACTCAAACCCTGGCGGATGTGGTCGCGCAATGGCGGAACTTCGCGCTAGAGGCGTAAAAACTATCGTGGTTGATCCTCGTTTTATTCCCGATGCCGCAAAAGCCGATATTTGGTTACCCGTTCAACCGGGCACCGACGTCGCGCTTATGCTTTGCTGGATAGCCTATATAATCGAGCATAAGCTATATGATTACGATTTTTGCTTAAAATGGACGAATTTACCGTTTTTAGTAAATACTAAAACAAAGATGATTTTGCGAGAAAACGAGCTGATAGAGGGCGGCGATAAAGAAAAATTCGTCGTATGGGATAAAAAGACAAACTCCCCGAAAGGACTGGAATATCCTTGGGACGATGAGCTTGATGTGGCGTTAGAAGGTCGTTACGAGATTGACGGAGTTGAGTATAAAACAGGCTTTACCTTACTTTACGAAAGAGCTAAACCATTTAGCATTCAAAAGGCTTGTGAAATTTGCCGTTTAGAGCCTAAAAAGGTTGAAGAGGCTATTTTGTTGTTTGCGAACAACAAGCCTGCTGGCTTAAATTTAGGCGTCGGAACGGATCAAAACGAAAACTCGGTCGAAGCGGCTATGGGTTCTGTTATCCTTAACTCCATTATGGGCTACGTAGAGTGTCCGGGTGCTTTGATGCAAAGACGCGAAGAATCGGGTGTTGCTATCAAAACTCCTCCGTATGTTCCCGATAACGTCCCCGGACCGGCTAAAAAACTTCTAAGTCGCGAGCAACTTCTAAAACGACTTGGCGGTATAGAGTATAAAGGCTTGCTTCAATGGTGGGTAGGACACATTCCTACTATTAAAAACGCCGTTGTTACGGGCAAACCATATAAAGTAAGATTCTGGATCGAACGCTCGGGCAACAAACTGGCCGTCGCTTCCGATACTCAATCTTGGATGAAGGTAATCGACGAAATGGACTGCATAGTTCATGCTTATATGTTTCCTACTTCATTTACCGCTTATGCGGATTATGTATTTCCGGTAGCCGAATGGCTTGAGAGCGATTCGCTAATCGAAACTATGAACGTCGTTCATGCAAGACAAGCTTGCACGCATACGTGGGAGGTAATGCATGAAAATATGTTCTGGAGCAAACTGGCGCTTCGCCTAGCCGAACTTGGTCATCCAAACTGCAAACGAGCTTGCGATCCTGAATTTATGGGTTCGGACGTGGCATATTGGAAAACGCATAAAGAGTTGTTGGATCGCCGCTGCAAAGATGTATTCGGAAAAAGCTGGGATGAATTTAGAGCGACGTCTCCATATACGTTTAAGCCGATGAAAGAGTGGGCGGAGTATTACGTTTATAAAAAGATAGACCCTAAAACGGGCAAACCGCAAGGTTTTAATACTCCGAGTAAAAAGCTTGAACTTTACGGCGAGGTTTATATCACGCTAGGTCGCACCGGTCGCCCTTACAGCCCTTACGACTTGCCGCCTGCAAGTAAAGACTACGATCCGCTTCCGTATTTCTTGGAATTGGCGGAAAATCCGCATAATGAAGTAGGTAAAGAATTTCCGCTTACGCTAACAAGCGGTCGTTTGCCTATGTATCATCACGGAACGCTTAGAAACGTGCCGTATATCCGTGAAATTTACCCGGTAGCCGAAATTTGGGTCAATCCGAAAGACGCTAAAAAATACGGCGTTAAAAACGGAGATTGGTCTTGGATAGAGAGCAAGCGCGGTAAAACCAGAGGCAAAATTCGTATCACGGAAGGCATAGCGCCCGGCGTCGTGTATATGGAGAGATTTTGGACTCCCGAAACTCTAAATACCAAAACTCACGGCTGGCAAGAGATGAACGTAAATATCTTAACTAAATCGACACCTCCTTTTAATGAAGTTGTAGGCACCTACACGTTAAGAGGATTTCAGGTCAAAATTTACAAAGCCGACGGCGCACCCGAGGGAATTTGGCAAGAGCCCGAAGAGTTTGAACCGTGGATGCCGAATGTGGTCGATCCTAGTCCGCAAGTAAATTATTAAGGAGTAAAGCTATGAAAAAAACAATGGTTATCGACATAGATAAATGTATCGGCTGCTTCTCTTGCGAGATCGCTTGCAAGATGGAAAACGGGCTGGATTTGGGAGTGTATTATAATAAAGTCTTAACGATAGGACCTATGGGGGTATTTCCCGACATATCGCAATATCACTTACCGACTATCTGCCAGCAATGCTATAACCCGACCTGTGTAGGCGTATGTCCTACAGGTTCGTCTTTTGTGGATAGCGAAGGAATCGTTAAGGTCGATAAAGAGCTTTGCATAGGTTGCAAATACTGCATTATGGCGTGTCCTTACGGTGCAAGGTCTTATAATCATAAACAAAAAGTCGTCGAAAAATGCACCGTTTGCGAACATCTTTTGGCAATCGGAGAAGAGCCTGCATGCGTAAAAGTATGCTGTGCGGAGTGTAGAATTTTCGGCGATATAGACGATCCGAACTCTAAGGCCGCTCAAGCTTTAGCCGAAGCCGGAGAAGCGAATATACATACGCTTCCGGATAGGGGCAATATCCCGTCGGCTAAATACATCTTGCACCGCAAGACTGCACAGTGGCAAGAAATTCCGCCTATGGATACGTGGAGAACACCTCATCATACGGGAAAGGAGAAATAAAATGGGTAACGAACTGGCATTAGTATTTTTCTCATCGCTAATTGATTTAGGATGCGGGCTTTTTATCGCTTTATGCGTCAATGAATGGCTCAACATAAACGATAAGATTAAATTTAAAGGCTCCGTAGTCGCCTTAGTGATTTTAGCGCTCGGAGGCTTTTCGAGCGTGCTTCACCTAGGACATCCCGAAAGAATTTTCGGCGCCTTAGGTCATCCGACTTCGGGAATTTTTTTAGAGTCTTCGGGTATCGGTATTACCGCAATCGTCATTTTAGTATATATTTATATGCTTAAACAAAAGACATCAAAACAGACGCTTAAAGCCATAACTTTAGTAGGAGCTATCGTTGCGGCAATACTTGCCTTTGCCGTAGGAGATTCTTACGTTATGTCGGCTCGCCCGGCATGGGATACGCTTACCCTCCCATTTGTGTATTTGGCTTCGGCGGGATTGATGGGGGCTTTAGCCTACGCCGCTTTGCTAGTCGAACCTAGCGACGAGCTGGTAATTAAAATGAAGCGTATCGTTAAATTTTTCATTGTTATACAAGCCGCCGCCATTATGATTTATCTTATAGCGTTGGGTTCGGCGGATTATCCGGATACTTCGCGTTCGGTGGGAATAGTCCTTGTCGGTGCCTTAGCGCCGATGTTTTGGGTTGGCATAGTCTTTGTAGGCTTGATCGCACCGATGTGTTTAGTGTCTTTCAAAGCTCAAGACGTCAAAACCGCCATGATGGGCGCGCCTTTTGCCGTAGGACTTATTTGCGCGCTTGCGGGAGCTTTGGCTTATCGCGTGCTGATGTTTAATCTCGGAACGCCCGTGTGGCAGTTTTTTTAAAACGAGTTATCAAAATTTAGACCGTCTCTGCGCCATCTTGCGCAAGGCGGTCGAGACGAATGAATTTGCCGAACGTCTCTTAAAAGGAGGTCATATGAAACAGATACAAAAACCGTCTCTTAACCGAAGGGACTTTCTAAAAACTACCGCCGTTGTCGGTATTATAGGGGGGGTCTCCGGCGTTTAATACCCTTAAACGCACAGACTTCAGAAAATGAAAAATCCCGCGACATAAAGATAATCAAAACAAACTGTCGCTCTTTAAAACACCCAAAATTTAAGCTTAATAAAATAGCTTGGAGATCATTGCGCCCAAATTCGGCGGTTTAAATTTAACTCTTTAACGATACCCACAAAGCTTCGTATCTCGTCTTTGTAAAGCGTAAGCGAGCGATCGTCTTTAAGCGAGAGTTTGAGATTCGGCTCAAAATTATTAACGCCCGTTTCGATCGCAAGATAAATTTTATTTCCGAAAAAAACGGCATTCACGGGGCGATCAAATTTAGAATAAAGCTCTGTCAGTCGCTGCATCAAAGTAGGCGTTAAAACATATCTAGCCCCGATTTGATCGGTTGTATAAACGTTAAAAATCTCTTGAAATTTAACGTCGTCCATATTTGCTTTTTGCCCGTATCTCGCCAAATAGCACGACCCTATGTGACAAACCTGCGTGATATGGTTTAGCTTTTTGTTAAAATCGGCGACGAATAAAACGCCTAAAAATTTAGTTATCGTTTTAGTGCCGCTTCTGGTTTTTATCTTTTCGGCGGCGTAAAAATCGCTAAATTTAACGCTCACACCATCTATCTCGCCGTAAATCAAATCCTCGCTTGAATATTCATCGACCGCACAATCATAAACCGCAAAAAACTCATCCAAACTAAGTCCGCTCGCCGCGTAGTAATCTAGCCCGTAGCCTTTGACTATGCTTTCAATGACCCGCTTTTTAAAGTTTAAAGTGAAATCTCGCTTTTTACTTGCCGTTAATGCGTTTTGGATCGCCACATATACGCAAAACGCCGCATATATTCCATACGCCGTGTTAAAATAGCCCATACCAAGTCCTACGGCTAGAGCTATCGGAATGGAGATTAAATTTGATTTAAAGATGGTTTCGTTTAGTGCTATGCGTTCGTTTTCGAGCTCGTCAAGGCTTTTGGGCGGAGTTGAATTTAGCGTTTGAGAGCGGTTAAATTTGAGCGCATCCGATATATTAACGGGAGCGTTATTTCGCGGAAATTTAAAGGCGTAAAATATTACGCTAGCAGCGACGATTATTATAAATGAGATCGCCAAGCCGAAAATATAGCTAAATATCGGATCCAGCCCGTTGAAAATTCCGCTTTTAAAAATCGTTACTCCGATTACCGCCGCAATAGCGACAGCGGCTAGGGCGACGCCGATATTATCGCGTCCGGGTCGATTTCGCCGAGTATTTAGCCTTCCTTTTAGCATCTGTTTTATTTGCGTTTGAATAGCTCATTAACGTCGTGAGTTTTGCTTTCGTTTTCGGGAATATCAAAAAATGCCGCTTTTTGAAATTTCATAAAATTTGCAATCAAATTTGACGGAAACATCTCTACGCCGTTGTTATAAACTTCAACCGCAGCATTATACGCGCGGCGCGCGGCAGAGATTTGTTCCTCTATTTCGTTTAAACTCTCTTGCAAATTTAAAATATTTTCATTCGCTTTTAGCTCGGGATATGCTTCAAAGGCAAGTTGTAAATTCGGCACCAGCCCCGAAAGTTTGCCGTTTAAATCGAATTTTTGCTCTTTTGAGATTGCGTTTTTAGCTTGTGCGCGAAGTTCGGTAACTAGCTCTAAAAGCTCCTTCTCATGGATTAGATACTGCTTAG
>JAJQAF010000048.1 GCA_021203945.1 Campylobacter sp. | reverse complement strand
ATCGAAAGCGGGATGGATGTAGCTATCTGATCGTAAAATATAACCTCGTTTAACATTTCGTTGCCGAAAAAGCCTTGCACTACCGGCATACCAACAAATAACGTGTTGCCAAATAAGCTTAGCATCACCATACTGACGATCGTTGCTTTCGTAAATTTAAGAAAAATACCTATCCCAAGCGCTATCAACGCTCCGATGGCAGTTGAAGTAAAGCCCGTAAGAATGGTATTTATAAGTGAAGTATCGATTTTGACGTGATAAATTTTATCGAATATTAGCGCCGGAATAGCAAAATAAAGCACGAAATTTACAAATATAACGGAATGTTTGGGTCTTAGTAGTCCAAATCTTTTTGCGCAAAAACCGGTTGCAATGATAGTAAATATAGAAAATAAAGGCACAAAACTCATTAAAGCTCTTTGAAAATTTTAAAAGTGGATTATAGTTTTCCAAAGTTTAAAATTTGATTAACAATGCTGTTTAAAATTATTGTTTGCTCTATCCGTTGTTTAATTTTAGGGCTTAAAATTTTTATATTTTATTCTTAAGAAATCGTCTTTGCCATGCCAATATTTTTTACGACACTATCGCCTGTGATTTTTACTAAGCTAGTTTGGCATCGTTTTGATTAAAGTTTTATATAAAATATTCTCTCAAATTTACATTAATTATAGAAACATAGTAAGCAAATATCAATATGATTTTTATGAGATTTTTAATTTACATCATGTATTATTTTATCAATTTTATAGGTTAATAATGTATAATTGCTCCAATATAAAATATTTTTTGAAGGTAAAAGATGAAAATTTTAATTTTGGCAGGCGGTTTTGGTACTAGACTTGCCGAAGAAACGGATATTAGACCCAAACCTATGATTGAAATCGGAAGTAGACCGATACTTTGGCATATAATGAAAATATATAGTCATTACGGTTTTAACGAATTTATTATATTGCTCGGATATAAAGGCTATTATATAAAAGAGTATTTTGCTAACTATTTTCTTCATAGAAGCGATGTAACAATAGATTTAAAGAATAATGATGTAAAAATACACAAAACCCTTAGTGAAGATTGGAAGATAACTCTACTTGATACCGGGCTTGATTCTATGACCGGCGGTAGAATTAAACGAGCTCAAGAGTATGTCGGTTCCGATAGCTTTATGTTAACATATGGGGACGGTATAGGCAACATAAATATAAATGAATTGATCAAATTCCATAAAATACATAATAAAATTGCCACGATGACCGCAGTGCAACCGGAAGGTAGATTCGGTGCTTTAAACGTAGATAATTCAGATTTAATAACATCATTTTTAGAAAAACCAAAAGGAGACGGAAATTGGGTAAATGCCGGATTTTTTGTGTGCGAACCAAAAATATTTGACTATATTTTAGAGGGCGACGCTACTATATTTGAACAGGCGCCATTATCAAATTTAGCTAAAGATGGCGAGCTTTGCGCATTTAAACATGAAGGTTTTTGGAAACCTATGGATACATTAAGAGACAAACAGGTTCTTCAAAAAATGTGGGACGGCGGCAATGCCCCATGGAAAGTTTGGTAATTATGTTCAATCAAGTTTATCGTAATAAAAATATTCTAATAACAGGCAATACCGGTTTTAAAGGCTCGTGGTTAGCGTTTTGGCTAACGGAAATGAATGCCAACGTAACCGGTTATTCAAATAAAATTCCAACCGATCCTAGCCATTTTAAATTGTTAAATTTGGATATAAATACGATTTTTGGAGATGTAAGAGATTTGGATAGGCTAAATCTAGTAATGAAACAAGTACGACCAGATATTGTTTTTCATCTTGCGGCTCAACCTCTTGTTAGATATTCATATGAACATCCAATAGAAACATACGAAACCAACGTTATAGGAACTATTAAGTTATTTGAAGCTTGCAGAATGAACGATATTAAAGCGATAATTAATATTACAAGCGATAAATGTTACGATAATAAAGAATGGGTATGGGGATATCGCGAGAATGATCCTATGGGAGGATACGACATATATAGTTCATCAAAAGGCTGTGCCGAAATTTTAACCAATTCTTATAGAAATTCGTTTTTTAATGTTAATAAATACGGCGTATCTCATGAGACACTATTAGCAAGCGCAAGAGCCGGCAATGTAATAGGTGGAGGCGATTGGGCAGAGGATAGACTAATTTGCGATGCAGTACGAGCCGCAAGCAAGAATGAAACCGTTTTGATAAGAAATCCAAATGCAACACGTCCTTGGCAACACGTCCTTGATCCTTTAAGCGGGTATTTACTTTTAGGTCAAAAATTACTTGAAAAAGAGAAAGAATTTGCTGATAGTTGGAATTTTGGTCCCAATGAAGAATGCGCTTATAGCGTAGAAAACGTGTTAAATGAATTTAAAGGTCATTGGAAAAAAATAAAATTTCAAGTCCAATCGGACATTAAAAATTTACATGAAGCCAATCTCTTAAAGCTTGATTGTTCTAAAGCAAACATCAAACTTGGTTGGAAGCCTAACTGGAATAGTAAAACGGCTTTTGAAAAAACAATAAATTGGTATAAAAGTTTCTATGAGCACGGTGAAATTCTAACTAAGCAAAATTTGGAAGAGTATATAAAACAAGGCAGTAAAAATTTAAAATGATAAAGGTTAGTGATTTTATAGCAAAATTTATAGCGGAACACAATGATACTGCAAAGACTATATTTATGGTCTCAGGCGGTGGGAATATGCATCTTATTGACTCTCTAGGTAAAAATAAGGACTTAGAATATGTATGTAATCATCATGAGCAAGCATGCGCGATAGCAGCGGAAGGATATGCTAGGAGATCTAATAAAATCGGCATAGCATACGTTACGACCGGACCAGGCGGAACAAATGCCATAACCGGAGTTTATGGAGCATGGGTGGATTCTATTCCTTTAATGATTATATCGGGACAAGTAAAATTTGAAACAACTATCGCATCTCAGTCAAAATTAAACTTGAGGCAACTTGGCGATCAAGAAATAAATATTATAGATATAGTTAAACCGATTACAAAATATGCAATAATGATAACCGACAAAAATAGTATAAAATATCATATTCAAAAAGCCGTTTATGAAGCTAAGCACGGTAGGCCCGGACCAGTTTGGATAGACGTACCGCTAGATATACAAGGAGCTATGGTAGATGAAAAAGATTTGATCTCTTGTGAAAAAGTAGATTTTCCGATATACGATACGAAAATAGATGAGGTCTTGAATTTATTAAAGAGGTCAAAAAGACCGGTAATAATAGCGGGCAATGGCATATCCCTGTCCGATGCCAATAATGAATTTTTAACGCTGATAAATAAACTTAAAATTCCCGTTATCGGTACTTTTGCCAGATACGATATTGTTAAAAATGATCATGAATTGTTTTTCGGTAGATACGGCACGGTTGGCAATAGAATGGCAAATTTTATTGTTCAAAATTCTGATTTGATTATCGCGATAGGCTCTAGACTAAATATTAGAGCAATAAGTTACAATTGGGAATTCTTTGGTAGAGAAGCTAAAAAAATTGTAGTAGATATAGACGATAATGAACTCCGTAAAAAAACTATTAAAATAGATCTCCCGATAAAATGTGATGCTAAATTTTTCATAAAAGAACTAATAAAAGCATTGAAATATGAGTTTAATTTTTATGATTGGCTTGAAATTTGCGGTAAATATAAGCAAAGATACAATACTATCGAAGACGGTAGAAAAAAGGTAACGGATTGGGTTGATTCTTATAACTTTTTTGATTTGATTTCGGAAATAACGGATTCCGATACGGTCTATGTGTTCGGAAACGGAACGGCTTGCGTATCGTCTTATCAGAGTTTAAAATTAAAAGGAAATCAAAAAGTAATTGTTAATTCAGGCTGTGCTTCAATGGGATATGATATACCAGCTGCTATAGGAGCATGTTTTGCAAATAATAGACAAAACGTTATTTGCGTTACGGGAGAGGGTAGTATTCAAATGAACATTCAAGAACTTCAAACTATTATTCATTATAAATTACCTATTAAAATTTTCGTGTTAAATAACGGCGGATATATATCGATTAGAAATACCCAAAATAATTTTTTTAAAGGGAATAAAGTCGGATCGGACAAAGATAGCGGCGTAAGTTTTCCCGATATTCTTAAAGTAGCAAACGCTTATGGGTTTAATGCTTATAGGATAAAAAATCAGCAAAATTTAAGAAGTGATTTAGAAAAAATATTATCGCAAGACGGCAGTTTTATATGCGAAATAATGTTATGTCCTACCGAAAAGATGGAGCCCAAATTATCATCGGAGGTAAAACCGCACGGAAAAATAGTATCTAAACCGTTAGAGGATATGTTTCCGTTTTTGCCAAGAGATGAATTTTATGAAAATATGATTATAAAGCCCATCTTATGAGTAAAGCCGTTATCTTTGATTTAGACGGAACAGTATATTTCGGCAATAAAATTGCCGACGGAGTCATAAGAGTAATAGACGCATTGCAAAATAATGGTTATAATATATTATTTTTTACAAATAATTCAACTAAATCAAGAGCATATATCCTAGAGAAACTCCTAAAACTAGGCATACAAACCGAACTTAAAAAAATCTATACTTCGTCCTATGCAACAGTAATATTTTTAAAAGAACATGGGATAAACGATATTTTTTTAATAGGAAGCAATGACTTTAACGAGGAGATTATGAATGAGGGTATAAGGATAGTCGATGAGAATCATTGTAATGCGGTAGTCGTAGGTCTTGATATAAATTTCAATTACTATACACTATCAAAAGGTTTGCTTGCTGTTAAACGATGTAAGAGAGTTATTGCTTCAAATATTGACAAAAACTATCCTGTTGAAAACAACATAATAAAACCCGGTGCAAATGCTATGGTTAGTGCATTACTTGGATCCATTGGTAGTAATGTTTCGTTAGATGTTATAGGAAAGCCCAATTGCTATATGCTGGAAATTTTATGCAAAGATTGGCAACTTGATAAAAGACATATATATGTCGTGGGAGATAGTATTGAAAGCGATATAGCTATGGCTAATAACTTTGGCTGTAAAAGCATACTTGTAGGTAATAATATGGCACTAGCGGATATTAAAAATATAATTTTAGGAGATAACGATGAATGTGTTAGAATATGAAATGATTGAAATTCTAAAAAAACTTAAAAATGAATACGGAGTTTTTGAGATTAAGGCGGAATATGAAAATGAAGGAAGCAGACAAGACGAACTTTCTAGGCTAAAAGACATTACCTCGGCGGTCGGATTACCGATTATTATGAAAATCGGCGGAGTTGAAGCTATAACCGATATTTATAATGCTATAACCTTAGGCGTAAAGGGCATTATAGCTCCTATGGCGGAGACGAAATTTGCCGTTAGTAAATTTATAAATGCTATCAATACTTTTATAGCAGAAGACAATAAGAGAGATATAGAATTTGCTATAAACATTGAAACGATTACGTGTTATGAAAATTTAGACGATATTTTATCTCTGGATACTATAAATACACTATCGGGGGCAACTATAGGTAGAGTTGATTTTGTATCGTCTATGTATAAAGATAGAAATTTTGCGGATAGTAGCAAAATGCTTGAGTATTGTACCAATATATTTAAAAAAGTAAAAAGCAAAGGTCTTAAGTGCGGTTTGGGCGGAGCAATATCCGCTAAATCTTGTGAATTTATAAAAAGCTTGGTTGATCAAAATTTATTAGATAAGTATGAAACTCGAAAAATAGTCTATCACAAAGATGCTATCAACAAAATAGAAGACGGAATACTTATAGGTGTAGAATTTGAATTGGCTTGGCTAAAGAGTAAAAGAAGATATTATCATAGAATAAAATCCGAAGATGAAAAAAGAATAGAAATGTTAGAAAAGAGATTGGGTAGCAAATGAATCTATTTATAACCGGCGGCGGCGGCTTTATCGGAAAACATTTAAAAGAATTTCTTATTAGAAAATATAGTGGTTTTAATATTTTTTCTCCAAGCAGTTCGGAACTTAATCTCTCTAATGAAGAAAATGTATCCAAATTTATTCGTGCAAACGATATTGACATTATTATTCACCTTGCAAATAAGGGTGGCGGTAGGGATACTATAAATTTTACAAACGTGATAGAATATAATCTTAGAATATTTTTTAATATCGTGAAAAATAGAAGTTATGTAAAGAAAATTATTTCATTTGGAAGCGGAGCCGAGTATTCAAAACAAAAACCTATTGTTAATATATCAGAAGACGAATATAATAATATGCTTCCGATAGACGGATATGGCTTTTATAAAGCTATCACATCGCACTATATTGAATTATGCGATAATATAGTCCAACTAAGGTTGTTTGGGGTATATGGAGAGTATGAAAATTATAAATATAAATTTATAACAAATGCTATTGTTAAAAATTTACTTCATATACCAATTGTTATTAATCAAAATGTATTTTTTGATTATATTTATGTAAATGATTTATTG
>JAJQAF010000225.1 GCA_021203945.1 Campylobacter sp. | reverse complement strand
CGATATCGTCGCTCATTTGAATACGTTGATCCACTTCAACTTGCTTAAGAGCCGCATTTATCGTGCGAAGCGTATCTCTTACGAACTCGTTTTTGCTTTTCATAGCCTCTTTTATATCTTCTAAAATTCGTTCTCTTATGCTCATATTTTTCCTTTTATTAAATTTTGTAAATAATAACAAAAAACAGCTAAAATAAATTAAAATTCACTCGTTATTTTATCAAATTCACCGCTTAGATACGCCGCTCCGACACCCTCTCTTAGCCCGTCGTCTATCACTATAAATTTTACTTTTTGCCCTCCAAGCAGCCTTTGTAATAAAACCATTCCTGCAAATAGCGGCATTTTACGATTACTTCCCACCATCGCGTCGGCTAATTTATCGTCCGTTTTTAATAGCATATCCGCCATTTTTTCAAAATCTTTAAACCTAAGCTCGCTCGCGTTTATGATTTTTGGATCGTAATCTGCATAATTCATTGAAATTTTCATTGCCGCCTTCGTAGTCGGCTCTCCTGAAGTCAATACGATAAAGTCCTTTTTAAGCGAGCGTAAAATTTCTCTAGCCCCGGTTACGACTTTATCCGCACTATTTTTTATAGATTCGGGCGTCTTAAAGCTTTCAAAAAACGTTATTATCCCAAATTCAAAACTTTTAAAATTTTCCCCGTCGCTTATCTCGCTACTTGCACCGCCTATATCGACAAAGACGAAATTTTTATAACTAATGCCAAGCCTGTCAAGTGCATTTTTAACACCTAAAAACGTGAGTCTTGCTTCGGCGTTACCGCTGATTATTTTAAAATATACGCCGAATTCTTGAGCTATTTCATCAAAAAATTCATCTGAATTTTTTGCCGTTCTAAATGCTTGAGTAGCAACCCCAATGCAAGGTAAATTTTTAAAATCAAACTCGCTTGCAGCTTCTTTTAAAGCTTGCGTTATGCGTTCTTTTGCCGATTCGCTAATCGCTCCGCTTTCTGCAAGACCGCGTGCCGAACCTACTATTCGTTCAAAGGTTTTTAAAATTTCAAAGCCGTTTTTTGCACATTTCATCAGAGCTACTCTAAAAGTATTTGAGCCGAGATCTATCGAAATAACCATATTCTATCCTCACTTAAATTTTATAAAATACATAAAATTTTACATATTATTAAATATCAAAATCTAATAATATAATAAAACGGCTAAATTCTAAAAACTTTAATAAATTTAAAGTTATAATTACGCCAACCTACCAAAGGAGACGTTTTGTTGCGCGATAACTTATTGGCTCTATTTATTTTTATTATTTGTAGCGTCGGTTTTTTTGTTTGGGGGTATCAATATATCCCGACAAACAACTTTATCCTTTTCGTTATCGCCGGAATCTTTGGGATATTCATGGCATTTAACATAGGCGGGAACGACGTAGCCAATAGTTTTGGAACAAGCGTAGGCGCAAAAACTTTAACGCTAAAACAAGCTCTTATTATAGCCGCTATCTTTGAGCTTAGCGGTGCGATTTTTGCCGGCTCCGAAGTTACCGACACTATAAGAAAAGGGATTATCAATTTTCCTACCGATACGCTAAATCCTATGATATTCGTCGCAATAATGATTTCGGCGCTTTTAAGCTCGGGTCTTTGGCTTTTTTATGCGACAAAAAAGGGGCTGCCCGTATCGACCACTCATTCCATAGTAGGCGGTATAGTCGGTGCAGGACTTATAATGGGCTACACAAATTACGACGGCTCGCATGCCCTAGAAATGGTATCTTGGAGCAAAATCGGAAGTATAGGCGTTAGTTGGGTTATTTCACCGCTACTTGGCGGAGCAATGTCTTTTGTAATTTACGGATACATAAAAAGAAAAATTTTAGAGCCTACTCACGCACTCAAAATTTCACTAAAATCACTAAAATCGGAACGAAAAGCCTACAAAGAAAGCTTTATAAAATCTCTAAAAAATCGCCCTACCGATGAACAAATAGCCACTCTAACTCGTATAGCATTAATTGACGAAGACGAAATAGAAAGTGTGGATTATAGCGAATATCGCTCGCATATTAGAGCTATGAAAGAGAGCGAAAAAAGAATCGATACGTTTAACGCTATGAAAAAACATATTCCGTTTGTGGCCGGTTTTGCGGCTATGATAATATCGGGAATGATGCTGTTTAAAGGGCTTCAGCATCTAAATTTTAGCTTTAGCGCAATACAGACTATTTGGATCATTTTTGTCATCGGAGCGCTAGCATACCTGGCTAGCTTTGCTATTATAAACGTAATGAGCAAAAACGATAGCGAAAAAAGCATAAATAAAATTTTCTCATGGTTTCAAATATTCACCGCCTCGTCTTTTGCCTTTTCACACGGAGCAAACGATATCGCAAACGCCGTCGGACCTTTTGCCGCGATACTTGACGTTTTAAAAACGGGCTCGATAAACGAGTCCTCGCCTATTCCGAGCATAGCGATGATAACATTCGGTATAGCCGTTGTAATCGGGCTTTGGTTTTTAGGCAAAGAGGTCATTACGACCATAGGTTCGAAACTAGCCGAAATTTTACCTACTACAGGCTTTAGCGCCGAGCTCGCGGCTAGTATCGTTATTTTGTTCGCTACAAAACTCGGTATTCCCGTTAGCTCCACGCATATACTAATCGGAGCCGTCCTTGGTATAGGCATAGTAAATAAAAACGCTAACTGGAAAATGGTAAAACCTATCATTTTGGCATGGATTATAACATTGCCGGTAGCCGCTATATCTTCAGCCGTATTTTATATATTATTAAAAAGAATTTTATCTTTATAAAATAAAAACGACCGTAGGAAAGAGTAAAACGTTTCATTGAGCCGCAGGGTTGTTTTGTCAAGAATTTTAGTTTCGGCTATTTATAATTTTATCTCTTATATCGTTTAATTTCGCCAAAGCTTCGGCAAAATTATCAGAACTTATCGTTACGTCTATTTTTTGATTTTTCTTATAGACTTTATCATAGTATTTTACGAGTAAAATTTCACTAACTTTGGCTATATCTCCAAGTTCATAAGCCCTTATCGCGTCCTCTTTGGCTTCATGCGATATAAAAGGCGAAATTTTACCCATACATTCATAGAAAAATTCTCTACTAATGTTTTTATAATCGCTCATAATGCACTCAACTCGTCTATTTAAACTTGCTACAATCTCTATGCAAACCCCGGCTCTCATAGCCTCGTAAATACTTGCAGGCAACGTAAGCGAGCCTATTCTACGGCTCTCGCCCTCAATAAAACATACTTCGTTTTTAAGCATGCTAAGGTTTTCAAAAAGCTCGTCTTCAAAAAATTTCTGACTCGGCTGCTCGCCGTTTATAGCGCCGAATACCGAGCCTAGATGATTTGCCATGCCCTCAAGATCTAAAGACGGCTTAAGCGCTTTTATGAGTTTTGTTTTATAGCTTCCCGTATTTCCGAAAAGAGTGATAAATTTCGTCTGCATCGGCTTAGAAAGCTCTCTTTGAACGTAATTGCGAAAGCTTTTATATCCGCCGTCCAAACGTCGCACGCGGTATCCTATCATACTAAGCACCAAGCCGATAGAATTTGAGCGCAGTCCGCCTTTGGCGCAGTATATGCCTATCATCGAACCGACCTTACACACGCTATAAACCTCGTCGATAACGTTTTGCAGATTACCGCAGATATATTTGGCTCCCAACGCTTTAGCTTCGGCTTTATTTTGCTTATATATCGTTCCTATTTCTTTGTGTTGCTCGTCGTTTAGAGCGTATAAATTTTTAGAGTTCCTTATATGAGAATAGGCAAATTCTTGCGGCGAACGAGCATCTATTAAAATTTCAAATTTATCACGCTCTTTTAGCCACTCGTCTATCTCGATGTCATTTAACGGCACTAAACGCCTTTTGCAACTTTTCGTAAAGAGGATAAAAAGGCACGCCGTTTACGCGCAAATCCGCTATAGTGGTTATAAAATTCGTATCCCTACTCCAACGCGGAACAAGATGATAATGCACGTGCTCGGCTATCCCCGCTCCTGCGGCGCTACCTAAATTCATACCTATATTTACACCTTCGGCATTCAATTCGCGTTTTAAAATTTTAACTCCCTCGCGAACGAAACGGCTCATCTCGAGCCAAGTTTCATCGTCTAAGTCCTCGATCTTGTCGGTATGTCGTAACGGTATAACCATAAAATGTCCCGGCGAATACGGATATAAATTCATTATTCCAAAACATTTTTCGGCGCGAAATAAAACTCCGTTTTTTTTATCGTCGATCGGATTTGCAATAATGCCGCAAAACACACAGCCTGCCTTTTTTGCACTAAAATATTCGCTCCTCCAAGGCGCGCAAAGATGCTCCATTATTCGCCCTCCTTTATAAATTTCAAAGCGTTTTTGATATTTTCTTGTCTCATAAAATGCTCTCCTATTAAAAACGCATCTACGCCTATTTTATTCAGCTCGATAAGTTGTTTATGTTCGTATAATCCGCTTTCGGCGACGATTATTTTACCGTTTGGCAAAAGAGGAACAAGCTTCTCGCAAAGGCTCATATCCATACTAAAATCATCTAAATTTCTATGGTTGATACCTATTATATTCGCACCGGCAAATATCGCTTTTTTTACGTCCTCCGCATCGTGCATCTCGACTAAAACCTCAAGCCCCAAACGATGAGCGTATGTAAGCAATTCTTTTAGTCGTTTGTTTGAAAGCGCTCTTGCGATAAGCAAAATAAAATCGGCTCCAAAGACCAAAGCTTCTAAAATTTGATATTCGTCTATTATAAAATCTTTTCTCAAAATCGGTATAGCCGTATAGCGACGAATTTGCGTAATATATTCTATGTTTCCCTTAAACCAATGCGGTTCGGTTAGAATACTAAGGGCGTTAGCGCCGGCGTCTTCATACTCTTTTGCGATAAGTATAGGTTCGAAATCTTCACGTATAACGCCTTTACTAGGGCTTGCTTTTTTAACCTCGGCAATGATACGTAGCGGCTCGTTCTCGCTAGAGCTTAACGCACTCACGACGTCTCTAGGCATATAAGGATTATAGGCAAGCGAACGACCGAGCCATTCGAGCGGATAATCGCTCTTGCGCTTTTGCAACTCGTCTTTTGTTTTTTTTATTATTTCATCAAGTATCATTTCTTAAGCTCTTTGTTTAAATTTACGATGCAGCGTTCTATAAGGTGCAAATGTTCTTTTGCTTCGGTCGAATTTTTAAAATCGACGTCTTTCATAGCCAGTAGCATGTATTCTTTCGCCTTATCGCATTCTCCAAGTTTAAAATATCCCCACGCCAGCGAATCTTGATAATAAGGCGAATCCGGCGAAAGCTCAAGCGCACGCTTGACCAATTTGATACCTTTTTTGACGTCTATATCGTGATCTATCAACAAATATCCGTAATAATTTAAAAAAATTTCGTTATCCAGCTTGAGCGCGCTAGCTTCAAATTTATCCACGATACTATCCAAACGCTCTTTATTTATATTTTTTGAGTTCATTTCATATTCATACATAGCCATTTTAGCTAAGAAATTTAGATCGCGGCTATCGTTGTAAAGCTTTGCGGCAAGCACGTAGGCATCTCCGAAATTTCCTATTGCGGCGTATATTTCCATAAGCATTGCGTCATTATAACTATGCTTTTTAAGAAATTCCGCCGCAGCTTTATAATTTTTATCGTAAATAAAAATTTGCAAGGTCTTATCAAGATACACATTATCGCGGGTAAGCTCGTAAAGCTCCTCGTAAAGTTCGACAACCTTTGGAAAATTTACGCTTTGCGAATAAATATCCGCTAATAATTCGCATGTTTTTACGGTGCAGCCTGATTTGTTACGAAAATCCTCAAGATACCTCACGGTCTCTTTTAGATTATCAAAACGATTTAAGAGCACGTCTGCTACGCGCAAAAGATTCTCTTCACTTCCGCTTAACGCATAAGCCTCCTCAAAATATTTTAATGCCGTCAAACTTTCGTTTTGCATCATACAAATCGTGCCTAAGATTAAGATATTTTGTGCGTTCGGCTCTTTTTTTACCAGCTCTCTCATCATCTCGCGAGCGTTTGAAAGCTGATTTTTATTGACGAGGATAGCAACCTTCATACGAATAAACTCGCTATCGTCTTTAAAAAATTTTTCGCCCTCCTCCATCAGCTCTCCCAAACTACTATCAACTGAGACGAAAGCTAATTTTATCGCCTCTTTCAGATACGCGGTTTGTTGAGTTTGGGCAAATATCTGACGATACGTCGCGATCGCACCGCTTATATCGGAATTGTTTTGTTGCATTAAAGCTTGCAATAAGCGAAGATTAAGATCCTCGTTATTTTGCGCAAATAAATTTTGTGCGTAAAAAGTAAAAAATAGAATAAACGTTATAAAAATTTTACGCCCATACATTCTTTTTCAAGTTCCTTTAAATTTTTCTTAAAATAATTCCAAAACGGAAAAGTCGCGCATTGAGACGGTCTAAAATCATAAACGGAGCAATTTTTGTTCTCTTCGTCAAAAAATATGCACGCATATCCATAATCGTAAATTTTCTCTTTTAGGCTAAATC
>JAJQAF010000283.1 GCA_021203945.1 Campylobacter sp. | reverse complement strand
AAAATACTACAGATCAGTAAAATAGCAAAAAATAAAAGTAAATTTTCCATATTTTCCTCCTAAATTTACGACTATATAATATCCTCGAACGCATCGAATTTATCGTTTGCGAGTAGAGTATTTAGCAACACTCCGTAGTTATCTTTAAGCTCGTCTTGAAATTTTTTCAAAAGCATTTTTGCGTCACTCGCATCGTCGGGGTATGTCAAAACCATATCTATGGGCTTAGCGTTTAAAAAGTCTTGAATTCCGCTTAAAAGTATCGACGCACCTTTCTTATCCGTGCCGTAAAGTATAGCGATATAATGCTCCCTCTCTTTTATCACCGCGTCGGTTTGTCTTAAAATCGTTTCAAAAATTCTACCGTATTCGTTACCGTTAGGCAAAGAAAAATATATTACCGATAAATACTTTTCATTATCTGTGGTATTCTCAAAACGCTTTATCATTGAAATTTCAAGCTCCAAAAGAGACAAAATATCCGTCTGTGAAAAAATTTTAGCCGCCATTTGTTTCCTTTTTTGTATCGTTATTTTGAGATAGTATTATATCTTGCAAATTCTCGAAGATAAATACGTTTAACCCGTTTTTATATTCGTATCCTAGTTTCAAACCGTGAGCTTCAAGGATATTGCTTACGATGTAAAGCCCCAGACCAAAACTTTTTTGGGTATTTTCGCCTTTCATGAACGGCTGGATATAAAATTTCAGATCGTTTTTGAGTTTAAAGCCCTTTGTAATAAATTTTATATGCTCTTTGCAAATAACGATATTTACGTGTTTATCGTCGGAATATTTTATGCCGTTGTCTATCATATTTTTTATAGCGATAGTAAAAAGTTTAAAATCAACCGTAAGCATTAGCTCGTCAATCTCGCTTACGGTTACTTGCCCTTTTTCAACCATCGCTATATCAAGCGCCTCATCAACGAGATCCTGCACAAAGCAAGCGGTTTTATTGTTTAAAGCTATTTTTGACGTCGTTTGCTCGATGGCCGCAAGCTCGTTTATCAAACTTTCAAGCTTATGGAATACCGATATTAAGCGCTCTTGATTTTTGCCGCGCTCTATCATCTGCGCCGCTATTAGCCCCTTTGTTATAGGAGTTTTTAACTCGTGCATAATATTTCGCAAGAAAAGATGCCTAGAATCGTTTAACGCTTTTATCTGCGAGACCGCATCGTAAAAAGCCTGCGATACCTCCGAAATTTCATCGCTTCCGCTGCTAACGTTTCTGACTTCGTTAAGCTCGCCGTTTGCGAATTTATCTATCTGGCGCTTTAACCTACGAAGAGGCTTTATCTTATATATCACAAAGATATAAGCCGCTAGCAAGATTATCGCTACAACGATAAATACGGCTTTTATTACCTCGTATCGATACGGCTGGAATTCTTTATCCATCAGTAGCTTTGTCTCGTCAAGATGTTGAATTTTTAGGTAATGGTGTTTATCGTAAAGCAGTATCGCGCTTGAGCCTATATCATCCGAAATTTCCTCTATGACGCCGGCTTTTTGCAAAATTTCATTTTTTTGAGAAACGTTGGATATTTCGGGCATATCAATGTTTTGAAGCTGCCTATCGTATTCGCTTTTATCGATTATTCCGCCCATATAAAACAAATTCGTGCGTGCCACGTTAGAATATTTTGAGTTAAGCTCTCTAGTGTAATTTTGCTTATCGTATCCCATTAGCCATAAAAACGCTAAGAATATCGAGCTAAGGGCTAATGCGAAAATAAACGTTATCGTGATAAATATCGACGAGCGCGGCATTACAATACTAACTTATAACCGATACCGCGAATCGCATGGATATATCTGGGCTCTTTTGTATTTTCGCCGAGTTTGGCGCGTATTCTGCCGATTATGACGTCTATGCTTTTGTTTGAGCTGTCCTCGTTTATGCTTTCGCAATTATAAATCAGCTCCTCCCGCGTGACCGCACCGCTCTCCTTTTGCAAAAGATACTTTAATATATCGTATTCGGCAGCGGTTAAATTTAGAGGCGCTCCTTTAAAAAATATCTCGTGTTCATAATCTTTAAGCACGATGTCTTTTTGTTGATTTTGCGTATTTTCATCGCTCGCGCTTACGCTTTGGCGACGTAAATGACTTCTTATACGGGCTAGAAGCTCTTGAGGATCATACGGCTTTGGCAAGTAATCGTCCGCTCCGTTATCAAGAGCGTTCACTTTATCCGTTATATCGTGTCTGGCACTTGATATAATGACAGGGATATTGTGTCTTTTTCTTATCTCTTTGCATACCTCAAGTCCGTCAAGACCCGGTAAAGTAAGATCAAGAATAACAAGGTCAAAATCCTGCGTATTTAACGTTGAAAGTCCGATATACGGCTCTTCTGCCGTAGTAACTTTCATATCATATTTATCAAGGTATTCGGTTAAAATTTCGGCTAGCTCCATATCGTCTTCTATCATCAAAATTTTTATCATCAAAATTTCCTAAATTTTATTTGCAAAAATTATAACAGATTCAAAGTTAAATCTAAATTTTATCTTGTTTGAAGCTAGTCACGGTTTAAATTTCAGACGAGTAAAGCACTCGCCCGAAATTTTATTTTACGGCTATTTTACGACGAGCCCTTGCATTATGCCTTTGCGATTGACCCAAACCAGCGTCTTTTTACCGCTTGCTTGTTTTATCGTTTTTGAAAAGCCCTGAACGTCTTTTATGATCTCTTCGCCTACTTGAACGATAATATCGCCGCGCTCAAAACCGAATTCTTCAGCCTTTGAGCCGGATTTTACATCCGTTACCAAAACGCCGAACGTATCGAGATTTAGCTTAAATTTAAAGCGTGTTTCGTCGTTTAAATTGGTAACGCTTAACCCTTCTATAATCGCATTCTCTTTCGTAGCTTTCGTGCTTGTGTCCATATTTGCCAGTTTAATCTTAGCGTTCATAGTCTTGCCGGAACGCTCATAAGTAAGCTCTATCGTGCTGTTTGGGGATAACGAGCCTATGAAATTTTTAAGGTCGTTTGCGCTTTTTATAGGCTTATCGTTTGCAGAGATAACCAAATCGCCGCGTTTTAGCCCGGCTTCATCGGCAGGCAATCCCTTTTCTACGCTGCTAATTAACGCGCCTTCTTTATTCGTATAAATATCTTTTTGCTCGTCGGTCAAATTCGCTATCATTACGCCGATATAGCCGCGTTCTATCTTACCGTCGTTGATGAGCTTTTTGGCGATGTCTTTTACCATATTTGAAGGTATCGCAAAACCTATGCCGCTATTATCTCCGCTACGAGAAAGTATCGCCGAGTTTATACCGACCAAATATCCTCTGCTATCGACAAGCGCTCCGCCTGAATTTCCGGGATTTATAGATGCGTCCGTTTGAATAAAATTCTCATATTGATTTAAACCTATATTGTCTTTATTTAGTCCCGAAACTATGCCCTGGGTTACGCTTTCTCCGACACCGAAAGGATTACCTATGGCAAATACCATATCACCGTCAAGCAACTTTGAAGAATCCGCAAACGTTATCGCGTCAAGCCCGTTTGCTTCAATCTTTATAACCGCCAAATCCGTTTTAGGATCGCTTCCTATGACTTTGGCTTTATACTCTTTGCCGCCGCTTGCCAACGTTACTAAAATTTGATCGCTATCTTCGATAACATGGTTATTTGTTATGATATATCCGTCTTTTGAAACTATAACGCCCGATCCTAAAGAGGTACTTTTTTCACGCTCTTTTGGAACACCGAAATTAAATCCGAAAAAATCTTTAAAGAACGGATCGCTGAACATCTGCTCTACGCCTTGAGAATTTACGGTTTTCGTAGTCGAGATATTTACGACTGATTTTTTAGCCTCCGAGATTGAGCTATGATATGAAAATATCACATTTTTATCATTGCCAACGGGCGAAATACGAGTAACATCGGAATTTACCTCGTTAAAATTTACATTGGCGGCAAAAAGAAAACTTGCCGCAACTGCTGAAATAAGCATAATTTTTTTCATCTACAACCTCTCAATTTTGAAATTTCGCGATGATTATAAAATTATCATAATAATAAAATTTTAATGATTTTCAAGATAAGTAAATAAACCTAACCTTGATTGACTTAGACTAAAGTTTTATGCTACAATATACATCAAAAAACATAATAAAGGAGACGATATGAGCGAGAGTTTATACGAGACTTTAGGCGTCTCAAAGGGCGCTACAAACGATGAAATCAAAAAAGCATACAGAAGATTGGCTAGAAAATATCATCCGGATATTAACAAAGATTCCGGAGCCGAAGATAAATTTAAAGAGATAAACGCAGCATATGAAATCTTAAGCGACGAGAAAAAACGCGCACAATACGATCGATACGGCGATAGTATGTTTGGCGGGCAAAATTTTCACGATTTTGCGCAAGGCTCGGCGGATATGGGCGATCTAAACGAAATTTTAAAAAATATATTTTCTGGAAGCTTTGGCGGAGGAGCAAAATTTAGTAGCGGTTTCGACGGCTTTGGAGGCGGTTTTGGAGGATTTGGCGGCATAGATCTTGATATAAACGCAAAGGTAAGCATTCCTTTCGACGTAGCGATACAAGGCGGCGAACATAGGATAAATTTAAACGGCGACAGCCTCAAAATCAAAATTCCAAGCGGCATAAACGACGGCGAAAAGCTTCGAATAAAAGGTAAAGGCAAAAGCGGCGGCGGTAAAAGCGGGGATTTGATCCTAAGCGTAAATATAGAGCCGAGCGACGAATACGACCGAGACGGCGACGATCTTTACAAAGACGTTGAAATTCCGCTTAAAACGATGATGTTCGGCGGCAAAGTCAGCATCCGTACTTTGAAAAAAGACGTCACTATAAAAATTGCCGAAAATTCCAAAACAGGAACAAAAATCCGCCTAAAAGGCTATGGAGTGCAAAATAGAAAAAGCGGAATTTACGGAGATCTCTATCTAAAGGCTCGAATAAAATTACCCGACATTCACGAACTAGATCCGAAATTCGTTGAAATTTTGAAAGAAAAATTACCGGAGTAAAATATGCAAAATTACGATGAACCAGTATATCTTATCAGCATAGTGGCAAAGGTTCTGAGCATACATCCTCAGACTTTACGTCAATACGAGCGCGAAGGACTAATCGAACCGTCAAGAACGGACGGGCGTATGCGGCTATATTCTCAAAAAGATGTCGATCGCGTAAAAATGATCCTTCGTTTGACACGCGATCTTGGAGTAAATTTAGCGGGCGTAGACGTCATACTTCAGCTAAAAGAAAAACTGGACGAATTCGAAACGACTATCGAAGAGTTAAAAGAGCAACTAAATCAAAGCAAACAAGGCACGATACCGACAAAAAAATCGCTCGTAAAACACAAAAATAGTTTTGATCTTATCTTTTATGAGGGAAAGAAATAACCAAATGGATTTTTTGCTAATACTTTTAATCACAATTGCCATTTCAGTCGTATTAAACGTTTTATTTAATAAATTTTCCATACCTACGATTATAGGCTACATCGTAACAGGCGTAATACTGTCGGAAGTACTAGATCTTAGAAGCAGCTCCGATGTTGAGCATATAGCGGAATTCGGCATAGTTTTTTTGATGTTTACGATAGGGCTTGAATTTAGCTTTAAACATTTAATGGCGATGAAAAAAGAAGTTTTCTTAAACGGAACTTTACAAGTATGTATAAGCGGATTTCTTATAGGTATATTTATTTTTTACGTTATAGATATAGGCGATAGGGCGTCATTAATCGCCGGATTAGCTTTTGCGCTTTCATCAACGGCAATCGTATTAAAAACGCTAAACGATAGCGAAGACATTACTCAAAACTACGGTCGCAAGGCACTTGGAATTTTGCTTTTTCAAGACATCGCCGTCATCCCTATACTTTTGATGGTCGATATCTTCAGCAATCAAGAAAGCTCCATAAACGAACTTTTACTAAAGACTTTAATAAGCGCGCTTGTTTTGATTGTAGTCCTCTACGTCATAGGTAAATACGTCATCAACTGGATATTTTATAAGGTCGTGCAGACGAATTCGCAAGAGGTTTTCATAACTACGATACTACTGCTCGTAGTCGGCGGCAGCGAACTTGCGCACGTATTTGGGTTTTCATACTCTTTGGGAGCGTTTTTAGCGGGCATGATGATGGCGGAAACGCAATACAAGCATCAAATAGAAGCCGACTTGATACCGTTTCGAGATATTTTGTTAGGGCTGTTTTTTATAATTATAGGCATGCAGATAAATTTCGGCGTCGTTATGCAAAATATTTTCATAATAGCCGGTCTCGTCATAGCGGTAATGATTATTAAAGCTATCGTGGTTTTCGGGGTTTTAAAGGTATATTTAAGCAAAAGAGTTTCGGCTAAAACCGCGCTAAGCGTTTGTCAAGTCGGGGAATTTGCCTTAGCTGTTTTCGGACTCATGAACGCTAGAGATTTACTTGAATCTCAAACGGCTCAAATTTTTATCGCAACGTCGGTATTGTCTATGTTCATAACGCCTTTTATACTTAAAAATTTAAATCTATTGGCAGATTTTATAGAAAAAGAGATTGCGATAGAGCCGAACGAAATGATAAAACCGCAGAAGATCAAAAACCATATAGTCGTTTT
>JAJQAF010000128.1 GCA_021203945.1 Campylobacter sp. | reverse complement strand
AAACGCCCGATACGAATAATAAATCTTATAATATAGCTTCAAAAGACCCGCACGAATATTCAACGACGGTCGGCAAAACCGCTACTACTACGACAAACAGAGTTTTAAACAGATATGATTATGATAAATATAATTACGGCGTGGGATATATCGGAACTTTTGATTTTATCAATGCCGACGTAAGCTATATTTTTGATAAAACAAAAAGAACAAGCTTGTTTGACAGCTTGACGCCCGCCGTGGTAAAAAATGGAAATTTCAACTCTAAATTTAGCACGTTTTTGGATTTTCATACCTTAACTTTCGGCTATGATTTTAGCAAACAAGAGGTCAAAACCACGTTTATCGTGTCGAATTCTCAAAAGTCAAATTTAAGAACGCCCGCCGAATACGCCATGAAAGAGCATGCTTTGTTTTTAGAAGACGAATGGGAAATTTTAGAAGACGTTGTTTTGCTTACTTTCGGAGGAAGATGGACGCATAACGAATATTTCGGCAGTCATTTTTCCCCGCGTGCGTATGCGGTTTATAATATAAACGATAATTGGACGATCAAAGGCGGAGTGGCGACGGGTTACAAGACGCCTAACGTCAATGAAATATCTGTCGAAGTCGGCACCATTCAGGGCGGATGGAGAATTATCGATTTTGGAAATAAAGATTTAAAACCCGAAAAAAGCCTAACCTACGAAATAGGCGCGTATTACGATAGCGGTAGCGATTTTCGCGCTAACGTAACTTTATTTAGAAACGAATTTAAAGATAAAATTTTAGATACCGACGGAAGTAATCTTAATTCAATTCCCGCTTATAGCGGCTGCACCGGTGCTCCCGGCGTAAATTGTCCGGGCTGGGGAACGTATTTTAATATAGACGGCGCAGATGTCTGGGGTGTCGAGCTTGCGGCAGATTACGACATTTTTAAAAATTTAAATTTAAGCACGACCTATACGTATAATAATTCAAAGATAAAGACGGGAAATCCTACGATAAAAACCCCTAACGGAGATGTGCCGTTTGATCAAACGACCCTTTCGAGACTGGACGGAAAATCGCTTACGGCAACACCGAAACACAAGGCAAATATGGTCTTAACCTACAACCCGATTAAAGCGGTTTCGACCTTTGTGGGCTTAAACTACGAAAGCGAACTAACCAGCGTTAAATTCGGCCCCTGAAATAAAGTCAGCCAAAACTACAAAAAGCTATTTAGCACCGATCTGGGCGCAAGCTGGAACGTAAATGATCATCTATCCTTAAATTTTACGGCATACAATATCTTTGATAACGTGAGATACGACGAGGGCTTAGCGGACGACGGCAATTACTACTGGTATCCCGAAGAGGGAAGAAGATTTTGGTTTAAGATAAACGCAAAATGGTAAGAGTTATCTTGTTAGTTTTATCTATTTTGGGAGCTTTGGCAGCTAAGCCCAATCAAGTCGTAGAGCCGATAAAAAGCGACGTTTATGAGTATTTTGATATAGAATTTTCAAATTTAAAAAACGAAAAAGGCGAAATTTATAAAATTTTTCAAGCCGTTCCGAAAGTGGTAAAAACCTATAAAAAAGTTCTTTTTATGACCGACGGCAACGCTCAATTTCCAATGCTTTTAAATCTATACAAAAGCTGCAAAGAACCGCCTTTAATCATAGCCGTAGGATATGATACGAATTTGGCTTACGACCGTAAAAGACGCACCAAAGATTATACCCCGAAGGCTAACCCAGAAGAGTTTAAAGACGGCGGCGGGGCGGATGAATTTTATAAATTTATCAAAGACACGCTTATACCTTTTACGGATTTAAAATTTAATACCAAATACAGCTCAAAGAGCCTTTACGGGCACTCTTTCGGCGGACTTTTCGCGTTGTTTGCACTTTTGGCAAATGATGAAATTTTCGATAATTTTTTCATAGCTTCACCCTCTCTTTGGTGGGGAGATTCGGAAATTTTAAAACAAGCCGTTGCGGAAGGTAAATTTAAGAAAAAAATAAAGGTCGGATTCGTAAGCTTAAGCGTCGGAGAGCTTGAGAAAAGAGCGGGCAAAACCGATAGAAAAGACGCGCTGAAGATAGCGGATTTGGCTGAAATTTTAAAAAACAGCGAAATTTCGTATAAATTTAAAATTTATCAAGTCAAAACTCACGGAAGCGTAATACCTTTCGTATTGCAAGACGTTTTGAGCTATCTTTGCGATTAGATACTTATGTTTTAAGAGTTTTTTGGCTAAAATTGCCGTTATGAGAGTAGATAAATTTTTAAACGTAGTAAATATCGTAAAACGTCGGGCTATCAGCGAAGATATGTGTAAAAGCGGCGTAGTGAGTATAAACGGCATCGTCGTAAAGCCGTCAAAAGAGGTAAAAATAGGCGATATAGTAAGCATAAAATTCCTAACCAAAGAGAGTAGGTATCAAGTCTTAGCTATGCCGATTACGAAAAGTATCCCCAAATCCGCCCGAAGCGAGTATGTAAAAGAGCTATGAAAAGGGAATTCGTATTAAATTTAGACAATCTAAACGAGCTGGTCGAAATTTTGCCAAAACAGGGCGTAATAATCCTAAAAGGCGAGCTTGCAAGCGGTAAAACGACGCTTGCAAAGGCTATTGCGAAATTTCACGGCGTGATCGAAAGCGTTACTTCTCCTACTTTTTCGGTAATGCAAATTTACATCGGCGATATAAAGATTTTTCATTACGATATATATCAAAACGGCGTATCGGGCATAGTTTCAAACGGACTTTTTGAAAATTTTTACGAAGACGGACTTCATATAGTGGAGTGGGGCGATAACGAACTTGAAAATATGCTTAATAAATTTGAAATAAATTTCATTGAAATTCAAATCAGCCCGCATCGACTTGGGCGCAAATACGAGGTTTATAGTGCATAAATTGGAAGTAAAAGATATTAAAAAAACGATAAAAAAAGCAAACATTATAAAAGGTATCTCTCTTGATGTTAAAAGCGGCGAAGTAGTAGGGCTTTTAGGACCCAACGGAGCGGGCAAAACCACTACGTTTTATATGATTTGCGGGCTTATTTCTCCGAGTAGCGGCGGCGTATTTTTAGACGGTGCGGACGTTACGAACGTAGCTCTTCACAAACGCGCTCAAATGGGCATAGGATATTTGCCGCAGGAGTCCAGTATATTTAAAGATTTGAGCGTCGAAGAAAATTTGCTTTTGGGCGCTGAAATTTTATATAAAGATGAAGAGGAATGCGCCAAAAAAGTCGATGAGATGTTAAATTTACTAAATATCGAGCCGATTCGCCTTAGAAAAGGCGTAAGCCTAAGCGGCGGCGAGCGAAGACGTTGCGAAATCGCGCGAAGTCTTATGATAACGCCTAAATTTTTACTGCTTGACGAGCCTTTTGCGGGTGTTGATCCGATTGCGGTTAGCGATATACAAGGCATAGTGCGCGATCTTAAAAATTTAGGTATCGGCGTGCTGATAACCGATCACAATGTCCGTGAAACGCTTGCGATTTGCGATCGCGCTTACGTGATTAAAGACGGATCGCTTTTGGCAAGCGGTAGCGCAAAAGAGGTGGCAAACGATAAAAACGTTCGCACGCACTATTTGGGTGCCGAATTTAGGCTGTTAGAGTAGCAAATGCTGCGTCAAACCCAAACTCTTGCGCCTAAAACAAAACTCAATCATACTCTTCGCAGCTGGCTTCCGATACTTCAAAGCAGCCTTGAGGAATTAAAAGAGACGCTTGAGCCGTTTGCGGAAAATAATCCTTTTATAAGAATCGAGCATAAAAATTTAGCCGATAACTAAGAGGGTTTGCATAAAAAAATAAATTTATTTAAAGAATTTAATATAAATTCAGTTTCGTATACAATCGAAGCGAGCGGTATTTATAAACAAAGTCTTTACGAAAAGCTGCAAGAACAGATCAATCCTCCTCTTTTTCCTACGCAAAAATCCCGATTGATAGCATATAAGATCATAGAGTGTTTAAATTGCGAAGGCTATTTTGAATACGACGATAAAATTTTAGAGGAATTTACAAAAGACGAGATCGAGCGGATTAGAGCGCGTTTTGCCTATCTTGAGCCTATCGGTGTCGGCGCAATCGACTATAAAGAGAGTTTTTTATTTCAACTAAACGACGTGCAAACGAGCGACGAAATTTATGAGTGCGCTAAAAAAATAATCTGCGAATTTGAAAATATTCAAAATTTAACAAAGCTTAAATTTTATGATCAGGCTCTTAAAATAATCAAAAAATTTAGAAATCCTCCGGCTATGGAGTATATGCAGGACGAAATACCGATTGTGCCGGATATTTTTATACAAAGAAACGAAAACGGGATAAACGTGTCGGTAAATGACGCTTTTTATCCGCAAATAGTCCTTGATATAGAGGGTCAAAATGAGGCTGAGGATTATATCTGCTTAAAAGTGCGAGAGGCGCGCGAGCTGGTAGATGCGCTCGAAATGAGAAAATCTACGCTTTATAAGATAGGTCTTATGATCGTTGAATACCAGTATGATTATTTTTTCGGAGGCGATATGAAGCCGATGAAACTTAAAGATATAGCGGACGAGCTCGGACGCAATCCGTCGACCATTTCGCGAGCTATAGCGAATAAATATCTAGCGTGTTCGCGTGGAACGATAGCGCTTAAAAATTTCTTTGCCGCTGCGCTTGACGAGGAAATTTCAAATGCCGCGATAAAGGATTTTTTATTAGAATTAATCGGATCTGAAAATCCGCAAAAACCGCTAAGCGATCTTAAAATTTTAGATTCTATTCAAGAAAAATTTAAAATAACCATCGTTCGCAGAACCGTTACAAAATACAGAAAGGCTTTAAATATCGCAAGCTCTAGCGAAAGAAAGAAAATTTATCAAATTCAAGGCTAAATTTATCCGACTTTAATAAAAGAGTCTTGCGTCTTGAAAAACGGCTTTAAATTTTCGTATGCGACTTGAATCTTTTCAAATTTTTTACGATATTCGTCTTTTATATTTTGCGGTTTGTTGCTGTGACGATCCGGATGATAAATTTTAACCAACGCCAAATAGCTCTCGCGAATTTGCTCGAAATTATACGTTTTTTCGCAGCCTAAAATTTCAAAATTTTCTTCAAGCAAAGCGGCTAAACCAGAAAATCTATTGATAAATTTAGACGAATTCTGAACTTTAAAATTTCGTTTAAAGCTTTCAAATTTTGCCTCTTCAAAATCAAAATCGACTATAAATTTTAGATGTTCTCGTTTGGAAAATAATGTCCAAATAACGTCAAAATCGGCTTCTTTTTTTATCTTTATATGTAAAGTATTTGTTTTTTGATCAAGATTGAAATCATTTTCTTTAAAGCTTTGTAAAATATAGCTTACAAATAGCTTTGGGGCGTTATTTAATGAAAATATGACCTCGTCTTTTATAAAACTAACCCCGATATTTAGGAGATTTGTAACGGCATTTTTGGGCGCATATCCCAGCTTTATCGTTTTGTATTCGGCAAATTTTATATCAAGCTCCTCGCTATTTTGCTTGTCGTAAAGTTTTTTTATAAATTTTAAAAAACATCTACGTTGCGGCATCTCACTCTCTTCGTAAAAAAATATTATTTTGTCCTTGTTTGACAAAGTTTTACTAAAATTTTTATCTATTAAATTACGAAGCTCGCAAAATAGCGAATCGTCGTCGGTTTGTATGCTTAAGGATTCTAACGTATGCGTTATGTTCATAAAATTCTCCGTTTAAAACTATCTAATTAGAGCAATAAACGTTCCAAAATTTATTTTGATTACGGCTAAAATTTAATTCTAAATTTTCCTAATATCGCTTTGCTTTATATAGGCTAAAAATTCTTCTTTTAGTCTATCTTGTTTGTGTGCGATAACGTCTTCTTTGCTATGAATTTGGGTCTGTTTATTTGTCTTTTGAGCGGAATTTTGCTCTTTGGAAAGCTCTTTTTTTATCTCTTTTAAGCTATCGAAAAAATCATTCATTTTTATCCTTTGATTTGTTTTTATTAAAGATACCCATTTTTGCCTAAAAGCACAATAAAGTTTTAATATATGCAGGTTTAAGGAAACTTTGGTTAAAATCACGTTTTATTTTTTAAGATGCGCTCGTAGCTCAGCTGGATAGAGCATTTGATTGCGGTTCAAAAGGTCAGGGATTCGAATTCCTTCGGGCGCACCATTATTTTCCTTATATTCCGCTTAAAATTTTTTCCGAATAAATTTATAAAATTTGTAGTAAAATATGCAAAAATAAAGAGGTAAAATGGACTACAAAAATATAAAAGAACAAATAGACTCTCTAAATGCAAAGCTAGATATTCTCGAAAATAACGGCATTGAAAAGGTTGAGCCTTGTATTGATGTCTTTAAATTTAACTCAAATGCCGAACAGCTAAAGAAAAAGGCTCAGGCACAAAACGAGAGCGTATTTTTTAAAAACGTATTTAATAACGACGATTACTACGATAATATTAGTTCGTATATACGACAGACAAAAACCAGTTTATATCACAAAGTAAAAAAAGCGGGAATAAGCATAGACGCCAATAAAAACCTTCAAGACAGCTTAAAAAAAATACAAAATATAATAGAAATTCTTATCGTTGAACACCAAATGATGACCAAAAAAAATCAAAAAAAATTATTTTTTAAAAATTCTAACGATAAGGCAAAAATCAGATC
>JAJQAF010000026.1 GCA_021203945.1 Campylobacter sp. | reverse complement strand
TTAGTTGTAATATTTTTAGCGTTTTTTTCTATATTGTTTTTGTTTTTTTCTTTTAAAGTTCTGTTCTGACCTATCAAATTTCTATTTTCTTTAATCTCATTACTATTTTGCTCAATCAGCTTTCCTAAAGAGGAGATTCGCTTTTCATAACGTATCATCAGGAAATATATCATGTAAATCAACATTAAAATTATGACCCAAGGTAGAAATTGCATAGTTGTCCTTTAAAATTTTTGCGTATATTATAAGAAGTTAGCTTTTAAAAATAATTAAATTTATATGTTTTATTTCATAGAATTAAATTAATAAAAATATTCTTGACTTTTATTTTGATTTGGGGTATAATTCACACTTCACAAACTAGGGTGCTGGTGTAGCTCAGTTGGTAGAGCTACTGCCTTGTAAGCAGTGGGTCGGCGGTTCAAGTCCGTTCACCAGCTCCATTTTTTGTAACAGTGTTTGACCAGAAATACCAAGCATTTTTAATGTTAAAAGGGTGAGATACTCAAGCGGCCAACGAGGGCAGACTGTAAATCTGCTGACTATGTCTTCCGTGGTTCGAATCCACGTCTCACCACCATGCTACGTGCGGGAGTAGCTCAGTTGGCTAGAGCATCAGCCTTCCAAGCTGAGGGTCGCGGGTTCGAGCCCCGTTTCCCGCTCCAAGAATTTGGACACTAAAACTGGGAGCTGTATAGATTTACCTAAACGCAGTTATTCAGTCTATAGTCTCCATATTAGTTGTTTACATTGTTAAATTAAGATCGTCTCGGCTAAGCGTCTTAAGCGCTCATATGGCTCAGAGGTAGAGCACTTCCTTGGTAAGGAAGAGGTCGCGGGTTCAAGTCCCGCTATGAGCTCCACTGGTTTATACGATTTTAGTTGCATTACAATGCAAATTTTTAGATTGAGTCACATATCACAACGGAGGAAAAGATGGCTAAAGAAAAATTTTCACGCAACAAGCCACACGTAAATATAGGCACTATCGGTCACGTTGACCATGGTAAAACTACTTTGACAGCTGCTATTTCTGCTGTTCTTTCAAGAAAAGGTCTTGCAGAAATGAAAGACTACGATAATATCGATAACGCTCCTGAAGAAAAAGAGCGCGGTATTACTATTGCTACATCGCACATTGAGTATGAAACGGAAAATCGTCACTATGCTCACGTAGATTGTCCGGGTCACGCCGACTACGTTAAAAATATGATTACCGGTGCTGCGCAAATGGACGGTGCGATTCTGGTCGTTTCCGCCGCTGACGGTCCGATGCCGCAAACTAGGGAACATATTTTGCTATCTCGCCAAGTCGGTGTTCCATATATAGTCGTTTTTATGAATAAAGCGGATATGGTTGATGATGCCGAACTTCTTGAGCTGGTTGAAATGGAAATTCGCGAGCTTCTTAACGACTATAATTTCCCGGGCGACGACACTCCTATTATCTCAGGTTCCGCTCTTAAAGCGCTTGAAGAGGCTAAGGCAGGTCAAGACGGTGAGTGGTCGGCAAAGGTCATGGAGCTTATGGCTGCCGTTGATAGTTATATCCCGACTCCTGTTCGTGCTACCGATAAAGATCTTCTTATGCCTATTGAGGATGTTTTCTCAATTTCAGGACGTGGAACTGTTGTTACGGGCAGAATTGAAAAAGGAGTTGTTAAAGTTGGCGATACTGTCGAGATAGTCGGTATTAGAGATACTCAAACAACTACGGTTACCGGCGTTGAGATGTTTAGAAAAGAAATGGATCAAGGCGAAGCCGGCGATAACGTTGGAGTTCTTCTGCGCGGCACTAAAAAAGAAGACGTTGAGCGCGGCATGGTTCTTTGTAAGCCGAAATCAATCACACCTCATACAAAATTTGAGGGAGAGGTCTATATCCTAACTAAAGAGGAGGGCGGACGCCATACTCCATTCTTTAATAACTATAGACCGCAGTTTTATGTTCGAACGACCGACGTAACCGGTTCTATCACGCTTCCTGAAGGAACTGAGATGGTTATGCCCGGCGATAATATTACAATTTCTGTTGAACTTATCGCTCCGGTTGCGCTTGAAGAGGGAACTCGTTTTGCTATCCGCGAGGGCGGTAGAACAGTCGGCTCAGGCGTTGTTTCTAAGATACTTGCATAATTAAATTTTAACGGAAGGGTAAGAGATTGCCCTTCTTTTTAAGGAAAATTAATGAGAATTAAAGTTGGTCTAAAATGTTCTGAAAGTGGTGATATAAACTACACTACGACAAAAAATAGTAAGACAATGACGGAAAAATTAGAGCTTAAGAAATATTGCCCGAGACTAAAAAAACATACTATTCATAAAGAAGTAAAATTAAAAAGTTAATAGGGTAATACCATTAGGGCAATAGCTCCAACGGTAGAGCGCTGGATTCCAAATCCAATGGTTGGGGGTTCGAATCCCTCTTGCCCTGCCACGATAAGGTTAAAAATGGAAAAATTAATAAATTATATAAAGTTGTCAAAACTTGAAATCATGAAGGTAATATTTCCTACAAAAGAACAAGTTAGAAATGCTTTTATTACTGTTTTTATTGTAGTTGCCGTAGTTTCACTCTTTTTGGCCTTGGTTGATGTTATCATGTCGTTTAGCCTTTCTAAATTTATATAAGGATATATAAAATGGCACATAGATGGTATGCTATTCAAACCTATGCCGGTAGTGAAATGGCTGTAAAAAGAGCGATAGAAAATTTAGTTAAAGATCACGGTATTGACGAACAATTAAAAGAAATTGTGGTTCCTACCGAAGATGTTATTGAAATTAAAAACGGAAAACAAAAAATTAACGAAAGAACACTTTATCCGGGGTATGCTTTTGCACATCTTGATCTTGATACGGCTCTTTGGCATAAGATTCAGTCTTTGCCTAAAGTCGGAAGATTTATCGGCGAATCAAAAAAGCCGACACCGTTAAGCGATAAAGATATTAATACGATTTTAGAAAAAGTTCAAAAGCGCGCTGCGCCTAAACCTAAAATTTTCTTTGATGAGGGTGAAAGCGTGCGTATAATAGATGGTCCTTTTGCGAACTTTACCGGTATCGTAGAAGAATACGATATGGTTCACGGCAAGCTTCGCTTAAATGTTTCTATATTTGGCAGAAGTACGCCGGTTGATATTTTATATTCACAAGTTGAAAAGATAATTTAAGGAGTAAGTTTATGGCTAAAAAAGTTATAGGCGAAATAAAATTACAAATTGCCGCTACAAAAGCAAATCCAAGTCCGCCCGTAGGTCCAGCTCTTGGTCAAAAGGGTGTAAATATTATGGAATTTTGTAAGGCGTTTAATGAGAGAACAAAAGATATGGTGGGATTTAACATCCCTGTTGTTATAACTGTTTATGCCGATAAGAGTTTTACTTTTATCACTAAACAACCGCCTGCTACGGATCTTATTAAAAAGGCTGCCGGAATAACAAAAGGAACGGACAATCCTTTAAAGAATAAAGTCGGTAAATTAACAAAAGCTCAAATTTTAGAGATCGTTGAGAAAAAACTTGTAGATTTGAATACAAACGATAAAGAGCAAGCGGCTAGAATCATTGCCGGTTCGGCTCGTTCAATGGGTGTCGAAGTAATAGACTAATTACCTTTACCGTCAGGTTGAATATCAAAAGACGGAAGCACTTTAAAATGCGGAGAATTTAATGGGAAAAACTACTAAAAGATTTCAGGAACTACTTAAAAAAGTAGAAGAGAATAAAATTTATAATCTTGACGAAGCTATTGATACGGTAAAAACCTTGGCTTCGGCTAAATTTGACGAAACCGTAGAAATCGCTCTTAAACTTAACGTTGATCCAAGACATGCGGATCAAATGGTGCGCGGCTCTGTCGTCTTACCTGCCGGAACCGGCAAAACCGTTCGTGTTGCAGTAATAGCGAAGGATGCTAAAGCCGATGAGGCTAAATCGGCAGGAGCCGATATCGTCGGTTCGGACGAGCTTGTGGAAGATATTCAAAAAGGTATCATGAATTTTGACGTTCTTATCGCAACTCCAAATTTGATGGGATTAGTCGGTAAAGTCGGTCGTATCCTTGGACCAAAAGGTCTTATGCCTAACCCAAAAACAGGCACCGTTACTATGGATGTAGCTCAAGCCGTCAATAACGCTAAAAGCGGACAGGTAAATTTTCGTGTTGATAAACAAGGAAATATCCACGCCGGATTAGGTAAGGTTAGCTTTAGTAAAGAACAACTTAATGAAAATATTTCAACTTTTATAAAAGCCATAAATAAGCATAAACCGTCTGCCGCAAAAGGTAGATACGTTAAGAATGCCGCATTGTCATTGACAATGAGTCCGTCTATTGCTCTTGATACACAAGAAGTAATGGATTTAAAATAATTTAATTTAATTAAATTTATCTTAGATTGGAGATAGCCGAGGCCTTCGGGCTTAATTGATTCGACCCGCTCTGCTTGAAATTACCGGTCGGAAAGGAGAATAGATGACACGTAACGAGAAATCTGAAATTATAGCCAAACTTGAAAGCGAATTTAAACAAGCGCAAGCGATTATCATTTGCGATTATCGCGGCTTAAGCGTTAAAAAACTTGAAGCTCTAAGAAATGCCGCTAGAGAGCAAAACGTAAAAGTTCAAGTTATTAAAAATACGCTTGCAAACATAGCTCTTAAAAATTCCGATAAAGACGGAATGGATTTAAAAGATACAAATATTTATCTTTGGAGCGAAGATCAGTTGGCGGTAACAAAAGTTGTCGTTAAATTTGAGGAAGCTAATTCCGAGCTTTTCAAGATTAAAACGGCACATATTGACGGAGAAGTTGCAAGCGTTGAAAAAGTTAAAGCTTTGTCGAAGATGCCAAGTCGCGACGAGCTTATTGCAATGCTTTTGCAAGTTTGGAATGCGCCGATCCAAAATTTTACTATTGGATTAAATGCGCTTAAAGAGAAAAAAGAACAATCAGCATAAAATTAAAAAGGATAATAAAATGGCAATCACTAAAGAAGACGTATTAGAATTTATTTCTAATCTTTCGGTACTTGAACTTAGCGAACTCGTAAAAGAGTTTGAAGAAAAATTCGGCGTAAGCGCCGCTCCTGTTATGGTAGCAGGCGGTGCCGTAGCAGGCGGTGCTGCTGAAGCGGCTGAAGAAAAAACAGAATTTAACGTGGTTTTGGTCGATTCCGGCGATAAAAAAATTAACGTTATTAAAGTCGTTAGGGCTCTTACCGGTCTTGGTCTTAAAGAGGCTAAAGATGCTGTTGAGGGAACTCCATCCGTTCTTAAGGAAGGTGTTAGCAAAGATGAGGCTGAAGCAGCTAAAAAAGAGCTTGAAGAAGCAGGCGCTAAAGTCGAACTTAAATAGTTTTACTATTTTTGAGATTATTAAAAATTTTAGAGAGGGTCAATGCCTTCTCTTTTTTAAATTTAGACGCCTTGAAAAAAGGCTATACTTTTCTTTCAAAATTACCACGAGGTAGATGCAATGTTAAATAGCTTATACTCAGGAAATCGTCTTAGAGTTGATTTCTCTAACGTCGTTAAAGAGATAGATGTTCCTAACTTACTACAATTACAAAAAAAGAGCTTTGATAATTTTTTAAATTTAAACAATACTCAATCCGAGAGTGGAATTGAAAAAGTTTTTAAATCAATTTTTCCCATACATGATCCGCAAAATCGTCTAAGCTTGGAATATGTAAGCTCCGAGATCGGAAAACCAAGATATACAATCAGAGAGTGTATAGAAAGAGGACTTACGTATTCGGTGAATTTAAAGATGAAAATTCGCCTCATCTTACATGAAAAAGATGAAAAAACCGGTGAAAAGGTCGGTGTAAAAGACATAAAAGAACAAGAGATTTTTATTCGTGAAATTCCTCTTATGACAGATAGAATTTCGTTTGTTATAAACGGCGTGGAGCGCGTCGTAGTAAATCAGCTCCATAGAAGCCCGGGCGTTATTTTTAAACAAGAAGAGAGTGCAACGGTAGCAAACAAACTAATCTATACCGCTCAAATCATACCCGACCGAGGTTCATGGTTATATTTTGAATATGATACGAAAGACGTTTTATATGTTAGGATAAACAAGCGCAGAAAAGTGCCGGTTACCATACTTTTTAGAGCGCTTGGATACAAAAAACAAGATATTATAAAACTATTTTATCCTATTCAGACGTTAAGTATTAAAAATAATAAATTTTTAACTCCGTTTAATCCGGACGATTATTTGGGTAGGATTGACTATGATATAAAAGATGAAGATGGCAATATTATTCATCAATCAAATAAAAGATTAACCAAGAAGAAAGCGGATAAATTAATAGAAGACGGCGTCAAATGGGTAGAGTATCCCGCCGAAGTATTGGTAAATCGCTATTTAGCCGGTCCGGTTATAAACAAAGAGAGCGGAGAAGTTCTTTACGATACGCTTTCTCAGCTTGATGAAAATAAACTTATTAAAATTTTAAGCGAGCAAGAAAGCATAGATATTATAAATAACTCCGCTTCGGGTGTTGACGACGCTATTATAAATTCTTTTATAGCCGATAATGAAATGCTTAAAATTTTAAGACAAACAGAGGGCGTTGATGATGAAAACGACCTTTCTGCGATTAGAATTTATAAGGTTATGAGACCGGGGGAACCTGTCGTAAAAGAGGCGGCAAAAACATTCGTC
>JAJQAF010000040.1 GCA_021203945.1 Campylobacter sp. | reverse complement strand
AAAGCTGCGAGATGAGTAAGATTGACTATCATTGCGGGCGAATAAGCGGCGAGTATTTTAAGCTATTTTCACGTGAATTTATCAAAGAATTTCGCTTTGACGAGCGGAGTTTCGGCGGTGAAAACGAGCTTTATATCAGATTTTTTGAAAAAAGCGTTTTTTACTTTAAAAAGCCGCTTTACGTATATCGCACGGCGCGTGAAGATAGCGCTACGAAAAACGCCGCAAAACATGCTTTGGGCGTAGCTTATGCGTATTTAAAAACGGCGAGCTTGTGCTATGAAATAGCGATCGTTTATGCGCCGGAGTTTTTGGCGCTTCAGTATAAAAATGCCGCGTATTACGCAAAAATCGCCGGTAAATACGGACTAACGTATCGTGCGATATTTAAAAGCTTAAGAGTTAAGCTAAGTAAGGAAGCGATCGTTTTTTTGCTGCTTAGCCCGCTTCCAAACGCATTTTTACCGATACTCTCAAAGCTTCGAGTAAAGATAAGGCAAAGGTTTGGGATATGAAAGCTTTGTTTGTGATCTCGACCCTGCGCGCGGGCGGTGCCGAGCGGGTTTGCGCTCTGATAGCCTCTAAATTTAGCGAATATCACGATGTAACGTTGGTTAAATTTGATACGGATACGCCGTTTTACGAACTAAACGATCGCGTAAATTTAATAAATTTAGCCAACGGCGTGAGCGAGCGGGGAACGATCGGAAATTTAAAAAAACGTCTAGGGAAAATTTTTACGCTTAGAAATATGATTAAAAAAGGCGAATATGACGCGGTTATCTCGTTTTTAGACAGCACAAATTTGCTCGTTATCGCAAGTGCGTTCGGGCTAAAAACGCCCGTTATCATTAGTGAGCATACGAGTTTTGACGCTCCGAAAAAAACTATTTTTAAAATTTTAAAGCGTGTTTTGTATCCTTATGCAGACGCGCTTAGCGTGCTTACAAAGAGCGATGCGCGCCGTTACGAGCGGTTTTGCAAGAACGTCAGGGTTATCCATAATCCGAATTTTAGCCGAAATGATGATAAAATAGAGCTCAAAAAAGAGAATTTAATAATCTTTGCGGGCAGATTAAACGTGCTAAAAAACTGCGAAATGTTTGTGCGCGTGGCGGCTAGATTGCGCCGAAACGGCTATGAATTCGCAGTAGCGGGCGAAGGCGATCAAAAAAGCGAGCTTGAAAACTTATCAAAAAAGCTTGGCGCAAACGTGCGATTTTACGGCAATTTAGCGGACATCGGCGAGCTTTACGCCAAAGCGAAAATTTTGCTTTCTTGTTCTAAATTTGAAGGGCTTGGTAACACGCTGATTGAAGCCGTTGGGTTTGATTGTGCCAGAATCGCTACTAAAACAAGCGGTGCTAAGGAGCTGATAAAACACGAATTTGACGGCTTTTTATGTGAAATAGACGATGAAAAAACTATGAGCGAAACGGTTTTGTCGCTTATGCAAAACGAACAAAAACGTATCGAAATTTGCCAAAACGCCAAACTAAGGCTTAATGATTTTAGCTTGCAAAATATCTATGAGCAGTGGCTTTGTCTGCTGAAACTTGGCGGCGTTAAGACGGTTGAGTAAGGGCGTAATATGAAAATTTTATTTGTCATAGCCGCACTTAGAAACGGCGGTGCCGAGCGCGTATTAAGCGCAATTTCTAGCGAGCTTGCCAAACAAAATGAGGTGCATATAGCCGTGCTTGAAGAGAATCTGAAGTATTATAAATTCGCTGCAAATATCAAATTTCATTACTTTAAAATTTACGGCGGAAATAAATTTATTGCTAAATTTAAAAAGATTTTTAGCCTACGAAATTGCTTTAAGAGCCTAAAACCTGACGTCATCGTCAGTTTTATCGATTGGACGAACGTTGCGTGTGTCGTTGCGAATCTCGGGCTTAATTATAAACATATCGCGACCGAACATCACGCCAACGAATATCTAAAAAGCGCTAAATTTAGGCTCATCAGGAATATTGCTTATAAAAAAGCGGACGCGCTGAGCGTGCTTAGCAAGAGTGATTTTGAGTATTACGACTTCGTGAAGCGTCGCGCGATACTGCATAATCCGCTTTTTATAAATCCGCCGAAAGCGCTTGCGAAAGAAAATATTATTTTAAGTGTCGGGCGACTTGAAGCGGTCAAAGGCTATGACGTTTATTTTAGAGCTCTGTCAAAGCATGATAACTCTTTGTTAGAGGGTTGGCGCATTCAAATAGCAGGCGATGGCAAAGAGGGCGAAAATTTAAAAAATTTAGCCCGTGATCTTAGAGTAAAGATAGAATTTTTAGGGCATATTCAAGACGTTTCTATGCTTTATGAAAGGGCTAAAATTTTTGTAATTAGCTCAAGAAGCGAGGGGCTTTCAAACGTTTTGATCGAGTCTGCGGCGTTTGGTTGCGCGCGCGTTTCAAGCGATACCGTCGGCGGTCGCGAACTCATCGCAAACGGCATAAACGGAATACTTTTTGAAAGCGAGAACGAAAACGAGCTTGCAAACGCTTTGAGCTTGCTTTTAAGCGACGAAAATTTACGTAAGCGATTAGCTGATAACGCGCTTGCGAGTTCGGTCGAATTCGATATAAAAAATATCATAAAACAGTGGCAAAATTTAATAGATACGGTTGTTAAAAAATGAAAAAATTAGCGGTATTTTTATATTCCGTGGGAGCGGGCGGAGCAGAGCGAAACGTATCGAATTTACTGCCGTTTTTGGCGGAAAAATACGAAATTCATCTGATTTTGATGAGCGATATAGTCGCTTATGATTTGCCCGGCGAAGTCAAATTGCATTTTATAGAGAAAAGCAATCCTTACGAAAACGGTGTAAAGAAATTATTTAGATTGTTTTTTGCCTTGCCGATTCTAGCTTTGCGCTATAAAAAACTTTGTGAAAATTTAGCTATAAATACGCATTTTGTTTTAATGAATCGCCCTTGCTATATAGCTATAATAGCGCGTATTTTAGGGCTTAAAGGGCGTATGGTGATAAGCGAACGAAGCTGTCCGTCCGTAATTTATAAAGAGGGCTTAAGCGGATTTGCAAACAGGCTTTTGCTAAAAATTCTTTATCCCAAAGCCGATTTAATCCTTGCTAATGCGCAAGGAAACGCCGATGATTTGGCATTAAATTTCGGTATCGATAGGCGTAAAATCAAAGTGCTTTATAACGCTTTAAACTTAGACGCTATAAACGAGCTGAAAAATGAGCCGCTTGAGAGTGAATTTAAACCGTTTTTCTTAAATATCGGACGGCTTGAAAGCGGTAAAAATCAGGCGATGTTGATTAGGATAATCGCAAATTTAGACGATGAGCGCGCTACGCTCGGCATACTCGGCAAAGGTTCGCTTAAGGACGAACTGCAAAATTTGATAGATGAGCTTAAGGTAGGCGAACGCGTAAAGCTACTTGGCACGGATAAAAATCCGTTTAAATTTATAAAAAACGCGCAGTGTTTCGTTTGCGCTTCAAGATTTGAAGGCTTTTCAAACGTTCTGCTTGAAGCCTTAGCGTGCGAAAAGACGATAATCTCAACCGATCATCAAAGCGGAGCGCGCGAGCTTTTGGGTGATGACGAGTTTGGAATTTTAACGCCCGTCGATGATGAAAATGCGATGAAAAATGCGATGAAAAAGGTGCTTACGGAGCAAAGAATAAGGCAAAATTTTGAAAATATTGCGTATAATCGCGCAAAAACTTTTGACGGTGCTAAAATCGCGCAAAATCTTATAAATTTTTTGGAAAACACTTATGAATAAAGAAGTTGTAAAATCGTATTTTAAAAATTTTCATCTCTCAAAGCAAACGCTCTTATTAATAGCCATCGCTTTCTTTTTTAGCGTGCTTTGTAGGCTTTATTGGATTTTTTGGGCAAGCGAATTTCCATCTTTTTTCTGGAACGAGCAACTGATGATTAGCACCAACGACGGATACGCATTCGCAGAAGGCGCACGCGATATGATAGCGGGCTTTCATCAGCAAAACGATCTTAGTTATTTTGGTAGTTCGCTTTCTACGCTTACGTATTGGATAGTTAAATTCTGCGGAATAAATTTAGAGAGCGCAATGCTTTATATGAGCATATTTTTTAGCTCGCTTGTCGTCGTGCCTATCATTTTAATCTCAATCGAATACGACAATCCGAAAATGGGATTGATCGCCGCATTTTTGGGCTCTATAGCAAATAGCTATTATAATAGAACGATGGCCGGATATTACGATACCGATATGCTTATCATACCGCTAAGCGTGTTTATGCTTTGGGGTTTGGTGAGGGTTTTGCAAAGAAAAAGTATCGCCGGCATCATCATCGCTCCGATCAGCATATTGATTTATATGTGGTGGTATGTGAGCGCATTTTCGCTAATTAGCGTTACTATCGGGCTTTTTTTAGCTTATACGCTTGTTTTTGAACGTAAAAATTTAACCTGTTACGCACAGCTTGTTTTGCTGATTTTAGCGCTTACTAATATAAATTTTTATCTTAAAATTTTGCTAATTTTCGGCTTTTATTTTGGAATTTTGTTTCAAAAAAAGCTTTTAAATTTTAAATTTATATTCGGTTCTTTGGCGGTTTCTTTCATGCTTTTTGCCTTAAACGGCGGGCTTAACCCGATAATATTTCAGCTTAAATTTTACATTTTTAGAGCCGTACCCGAAAGCGCAGGCGTTAGCTTTAAATATTTTAACGTAAATCAAACCATCCAAGAATCCGGTATTGTAGATCTCGTATTATTTTGCGAGCGTATCAGCGGTAACGTCGTAACGTTTTTGTTGTCGCTTGCGGGCGTAATTATGCTTTGCGTTAAACGGCACTCGTTTTTAATCACCGTCGGAATGCTATTTTTGGGCTTTTTGGCGCTTAAGGGCGGGCTTAGATTTACGATTTACGCAGTGCCGATCATGGCTCTTGGATTTGGTTATTTCGTAGTTTATGTTCTTGAATCTTTTAAGCTGAAAAGCTCCGTTTTTAAGACGTTATACGCGATTATCACTTTGATTGTCGTATCGCCGGCGATATTTCATATTTACAATTATAAGGCTTCGCCCGTATTCGTTCAAAACGAAGTTGAAATTTTAGATAAATTAAAAGGTATTGCAGATCCCGAAGATTACGTGCTTGCGTGGTGGGATTACGGTTATCCGATTAGGTATTATTCCGACGTAAAGACCTTAATCGACGGCGGAAAACACCTCGGACGAGATAACTACGCCGTTAGCTTTGCGCTTGGAAACGATGAAGTGAGTTCGGCGAATATGGCTCGCCTTGAGGTTGAATACACCGAGCGTAAATTTCAAGAACGCTTTAGTTCTAATTTAACGCAAATTTTACAAGACGGAAATATCAGCAACGTAAATACGTTTTTAAATAACCTTAAAGACGAAAATTTGACGTTACCGCCTAAAACGCGTGAAATTTATTATTATTTACCGGATAGAATGATTTATATTTTTCCTACGATTTTGCAGTTTAGCAGACTTGATCTCATTAGCGGCAAAAATCATGCCGACGGGCTGTTTTTCGTGGCCGGCGCAATCTCGCAAGATGAAAAAGGTATAAATTTAGGTAACGGCTTCACGCTCTCAAGCGACGTAAGCGCTCTTAGTTATAACGGTGCGAAAATAAACCTAAACGCCTTTATCGAGACAAACTACGACGAGAAAAACAGGCTAAACGTCAAAGAGTATAAAAACGATGAAAAATCTGAAATTTACGTTATTTTTATGCGTGACTACGGACGTTTTTTAATACTCGATCGTAGTATGTTTAATAGCGCGTATATTCAGCTCTTTGTGCTTGAGCGTTATGACGAGAGGCTTTTTGAGCCGGTCATTTTAAGCGGTTCGGCAAAAGTTTATAGGCTAAAGAAATAAAGATGGCGAGAATCGGGTTTTTATCTCACGCTGATATGAGTTTGCATTTTTTTCGCAGAGCGATTATGCAAGAGCTTAAAAGCTTAGGGCACGACGTATTTGCGATTGCCCCGCAAGGAGCTTATACGTCATTGCTTTCACGGGATTTTAACGCCGTTACTTACGAGCTTGACAAGGCTAGTCTAAACCCGATTAAAGTGCTTTCAAATTCAAATAAATTAAGTAAAATTTTGCGCGAGTTAAATTTGGATTTGCTGCAAACGTCCGCGCATAAATCAAACGTATTCGGCACGTTTGCGGCGCGCAAGGCTGGTATAGCCCATATCTTAAATTTGATTGAAGGACTTGGTAGTTTTTATATAGATAACGATGTTAAAACTCGTCTGGTGCGCTTTGCGATCGAGACTCTTTATAAAAGGTCTTTAGGCTTAAGCGAGGGGTGTATATTTGTAAATGACGCCGATCCTAAATATTTTTTAAGCCGAAATTTAATCGCGCAAAATAAAATCATAAAGATAAAAAGCGTGGGCGTAGATACGCGTAAATTTGATGAAAATAGCGTGCAAAGCGTGGATTTGGGCGATAAAAAGATCGTGCTTATGATAGGGCGAGCGATGTGGCATAAAGGCGTTAGGGAATTTTATGAAGCGGCGCAACTTTTAAAAGAACGCTCCGATTGCGAATTCGTCTATGTCGGCGAAGGATTTGAGGGCAATAAATCAACTGCCGACATTAAATTTTTAAAAAGCGGCAACGTGCGATATTTAGGCGCAAGAGATGATATTCCGCAGCTTTTAAAAAGCGCTAATGTGGTGGCGCTTCCAAGTTA
>JAJQAF010000275.1 GCA_021203945.1 Campylobacter sp. | reverse complement strand
GCATAAAGGATCTGGGCAACGTTATGAAAGCGGCTAAAGAAGCTAACGGCGCAAATGCCGATGCTAAACGAATAAACGAGCCCGTAAAAAGAGACTTGTCTTAGAATTTTAATTTTAAACTTTAAAATAGCTTTAAAGAGTGATTTTACCTATGAAAATTCCAAAGCTATTTTTTGTTTCGCTTTGTTCGTAGAACTGCCTCGTTTTATTCTTGGCTTTTTAAAAAGCCAAGCTATCAAAATATCAAATTTAATAGGAATTTCATAAAGTGAAAAATCGATAAGAAAAAATTTGATTGGATTGTAGTGGGCTTTTGTAATGTTTTTTAAAAAATAGGGCGATTTCTCGCCCGTTTTGCTATTCTCTTGTCTCTTGTATCATTTGATTGTAAAGTTTAAATATCTCGCTGCTTAAATTTTCTATGCGTTCAAATCTCGTAACAAACGTATCTAAATTTTCCGCTTTATAGCCTTTGTTTGCCTCTACCAGATTTTCTTTAATCAAATCGTTAAACTCTTCTATATAAGGTTTTATTTTGCTGTAAGAGCGTGTTTTGGCAAATTTATCACCGCAATCTTTTTCATACCAAAACATAAGGTCGTCAGCAATTTTTTGCATTTCTTCGCCGTGATTTTTTTCGTTTATTACGTCCGAATAAACCCCGGTCTTATAGACGATTTGTGAAATTTTGGCGATAATACCAAACGTTTTGTTTTCTATATATTTTGATGTAGATGCCGTTACTTGCGCATCTTGATTAAATTTATCTAAAGTTTGTTTGAACGCTTGGACGTTTGTTGCCGCGGCTTTGGCTATTTTATCTATTTCTTCGGAATTAGCATTTATATCTTTTGCTTCTTGTTGAAGCGTTTGGATATTTATGCTGATTTCGTTTGTAGCTTTTTGCGTATTTTCCGCTAGTTTTCTTACCTCGTCAGCCACCACCGCAAATCCTCGTCCGTGTTCTCCGGCGCGCGCCGCTTCAATCGCCGCATTAAGAGCCAGTAAATTTGTCTGTTCCGCGATATCTTTAATCAAACTTACAACAGACGAAATGTCGTCAGTCCTATTGTTTAGCGTGTGTATGGCATGGCTTGAATTGCTTATTAAACCCTCAAGAGAGTTCATATTCGAGCTAAGTTCGTTCATACTTACAAGCGTTTCGTTGGCTGTTTTTGCAGTGTCTTTGGCGATATTTGCCATTTTACTTAAATTTTCTATGCTTTCGTTTAGATCCTCTTGAACGTCTTGAATGCCTTGATTTCCATTGCCGAGTTTATCGAATTTCTCAGATAAAATTCCTCTGGCTTTGCCTTTTTGACCGGCTTTGATTCCCTCGACACCTTCGCTCATTGATATGGCATTTACGTGAAAAGTTCCGCGAAAACCTTCGGTGAAAACGTTTCTATATCCTATTCCGTTTTGAACCGAACTTACGCAGGTTGAAATTTCGCGCTGCAAGGCCTCTACCTGGTCAAGCAGATCGTTTATGCCGAGCGCTATTTGATACATGGGATCTTTTGAATCTATATTGACTATGCGTGGTTCCAATACGCCGTTTCTTGCAGATTGTATTACGGATATTATTTCATCGTAGTTTGCATTTGATTTTTTTCCAAACATTATTAAAGCCTTTGTAAATTATTTAGTAATTCGTCGTAAGACACTCCCTTTTGCGCCAAAAGTTCGTTAAGGGCTTTTTGAGAAGCTTCCATGCCGCCGGTTTTTTCTATTTCTAATAACCGTTTGTAAATCGGCTCTATTATCTCTATGGCTTTTGGATTCGGCTTACGTCTTACCGAATAATAACCTACGATGTTTTTATTTGCATCAAGAGAAGCCGTAACGTTTGCAAAGACCCAGTAATAACCTCCGTCAAAGCTTTTATTTTTAACGTAAGCGAAAATTTCTCTTTTATTTTTGACGTATTCCCAAAGAAGTTTAAAGACTATACGCGGCATATCCGGATGACGTATAATATTATGAGGTTTGCCAAGTAGCTCGCTTTGTTTAGCTCCGACTATTTTCAAAAACGGTTCGTTGCAGTATGTGATGTATCCTTTAGTGTCTGTTTTTGAGACCAAAAAGGCATCAACGTCAACCGTATGTTCTTTAGACATTGACATTTTTTTCCTTTAAATAATAAAATAGATTTCATTATATCATAAATTTAGTTTTTGACGGCTTTTGCCATATCCCACATCGGCATAAATATACCAAGCGCCAGCAAAACTACTATGCCTGCTATAAAAACGAGCAGTATAGGCTCGATATAGCTTGAGATATTATCTATAATATCGTTAAATTTCATTTTATAATAATCCGTTACTTTTTCCATCATACCGTCAAGACTTCCGCTTTGCTCGCCGGCGCTTATCATTTGTACCAGCATGCCTTCGTAAAGATCGGTCTCTTTAAAAGCTTCGGTTAGACTTATACCTCTACCGACTAGAATTTTAACGCTACTTAGTTTGTTTTTTATATCTATGTTCGATATGGTAACTACGGCGGTATCGAGCGCATCTGCCATAGGTAAGCCGGCACGAACAAGTTCGGTAAATACTAAATTAAAACGGCTCATGTTTGAGAAAAATATTATGTTTCCTATAAGATAAATTTTTAATAAAACTCCGTCCGTTTTCTCTCTAAAATTTTCGTCTCTAACGTAATATTTTCTAAGAGCAAAAGCGATCACGACAAGAGCGCCTAATATATAAAAACCGTAATGGCTCATAGCGTATTCGATACCTAACAAAATTTTCGTCGGTATCGGCAATTCGGCGTTTAGCTGTTCAAAAATTTCTCTAAATTTCGGCACGACCATAGTCATTAATACGATAAAAGCCAAAATGATGGCGCAAATGACCGTAATCGGATAGCGTATGGCTTTTTTAAATTTTTGTTGATTATCCCAAACCTCTTGTAGGATTGAGGCTAGTTTGTTAAGAGAGTCCGCCATATTTCCCGTGCTCTCGCCAAGCCTTATCATGGCTATGCTAACGTCTCCCAATTCTTGTTGGAAAGCGAGCATTGAATCAGTTAGGCTTGCACCTTGATTTAGATCCTCGTTTATAGCTTGGAAGATGATTTTTAGGCGCTTATCTTGAGTGGAATTAGCCACTTCTTTTATACTGTCGTGTATGGATATGCCGGCGTTCGTCATTACGCTAAGTTGCCTAATCGTAGCTACTAAAGACGGAACTTTGATCTTCGGAGAGAAAAATATTTTCGAAATTTTTGACTTTACGTCGTCTAATTGCTCCAAAAGCGGCATGGCTTGTGTTTCGCCGATCTTTACTATCATGCCGTGGTTTTTGATGGCTAAACTTCTGGCTTCGTTTTTATTGTTGGCTTTGAGCGTCATTTTTTGACGTCTGCCGTTTTGAATATATTCTACTTCAAAAAATTTCATATTTTAGCTACCCTATAAACTTCCTCTATTGTAGTTATACCGTTTGCCGCACGTATGATACCGTCATGAAACATATCTATAAAACCCTCTTCATATGCGATTTTTTTCATATCGTCTTTACTTGCGCCGCTTGCGACCATACTAGCTATAGTGTCGCTAATAGGCAAAATTTCGCTTATCATTTCACGACCCAAATATCCCGTTTGCGAGCAGTTTTGACATCCTGTTGCGGCATAAAATTGATACTCTTCAGGTAAGTATTTTTTTATCTCTTCAAGTGCATTTTTAGGCGGCGTTATCTTTTGCTTACAGTGCGGACATAGCCTACGGACAAGTCTTTGCGCTTCGATACAAACTAAAGCGCCGCTAACCAAATACGGCTCAATACCCATATCTATCATACGAGGTAACGCGCTGATAGCATCGTTTGTATGCAGGGTCGAAAAAACAAGGTGTCCCGTGAGGGCGGCTTGTATGGCGATACGCAGCGTTTCTTGGTCGCGTATCTCGCCTATCATTATAATGTCGGGGTCTTGTCTCAATATCGAACGGAGCGCCGATACGAAAGTCAGCCCCGATTTTTCATTTACATGTACTTGCTGGATCATATTTAATTGATACTCAACCGGATCTTCAACCGTTATTATTTTTGTTTTTATACTCTTTATATCGTTTAACGCACCGTAAAGAGTAGTCGTTTTACCCGATCCGGTAGGTCCTGTGACTAAAATGATCCCATATGGAGCTTTCATGGATTTTTTAAATTTAGCAAAATTTTGAGGATGCATACCTAAATTTTCTAAATTTATAATAACTTTTGATTTGTCCAGGATACGTAAAACTATACTTTCGCCGTTTAATATCGGTAACGTAGAGATACGAAAATCATACTCTTTTTCTAAAATTTGAGCGGAAAAACGTCCGTCTTGAGGGCGTCTGCGCTCGGCTATATCCATATTCGAAAGCAGCTTCATACGACTAACCATCGGCGGATATATGTCCTTATCGAATATAAAAGTTTCGCTAAGCATACCGTCTATTCTGCTTCGCACTATGCAGTTTGTCTCGGTCGGTTCTATGTGAATATCGCTTGCTCGGCTTTGAATAGAGGTTTTTAAGATAACTTCGATAAGTTTTAAAATCCCCGAACTTTCAGTGCCCGAGCTACCGCTAGCAGAGCTTGAAAGCTCTTTTCTGATCTCTGCGATAATGTCTTTTATGCTCTCGTTTAGGGCTAGTTTATTGGTATATTTTTCTATTTGCGCGGGTTCGGCGGCTACGATTTTTAATAGTTTGCGATTAAATAAATTTTGAACTTTGTCTTGCGCCATAACGTCAAAAGGATTTTTAAAAGCGACATATACGCTGATCTCATCCTCTTTTACGGGTAGAGCGCCGTATGTTTTTAGCTGGCTAACGCTTAGTCTTTCGCAAATCCTATAATCTATATCCATATCGTCAAGATCGAAAAACTCAAGTTTAAATTTCGCACATACATATTTTAAAAATATTTTAATCTCAATTTCAAGCTCTTTTGAAATCGCATCTATATCGATACGTCCGCGCCTATAAAGTTCGGCAGAAATTTGCATAAATTCATCTTCGCCGATAAAATTTTGATCGTTTAAAATTTTAACCAAAGGCTGATTTGTGCTTGATTTTATGCCGATGATTTGCTCTATTTGCGATTTTGTTAGTTTCTCGTTTTGTTCTAATATTTTTAAAAAAGTTGATTCTGCCGCATTCATTATCTATACTCTATTTGTGAGGTTAGATTGTCGTTTTTAAAAATTTTTAATACCAATTTTGACATATCCTTTTCTTGCGAAACGCCGAGTTCGTATCTAGTATCGGAATTAGGCTCTTGAAAGATGTAAATATCAATGTCTTGAATGTATTGTTTTTTTACGAATTTATCAAAAATAAACGATAAGATATAATCGCTCCTCGGAAGCCTGACGTAGCTTATATCTATTTCGTCGATAATCGCATAATAAAGCAGCTTTTTTTTGAGCAAAACATCAGCAAAATAGGCTGCGTTTTCGCGTGCGTTTTTGCTTTTAACGAGTTTTGATATAGGCAAAGCTAACCTGTTTATATCGTGAATCTTGAGGCAAGACATTCCAAAAAGGCTTATTAGCTCTTCGTTGTTTGAGTCTTTCAATAAATTTTCAATTTGAGTTGAGCACACCTTTTTAAACTCACCCTTGTTAAACCAACCTTGTATATCGTTTGCGCCAGCCGCAAAAATTTGTATCGTAAAGGCTAAAAAAAGTATAAAATTTTTCATAACAAATCGCTTTCCATTTGTCTAATAAGCTCACCTATGGAGCTTTTATTCGCGTTTTTGTTATATTCTCTTAAAGCTTTAAGGGCGTCGGTTTTTTGTTTTAATTTATATTTTGATTTTGCAAAAATAATCCATGACTCTTCTAGATTATTATCTATTTCATTTGACGCAAGCGACCATTTTATCGCTTCTTGATACTTTTGCTCTTTAAAATTTATACGCGCCAAGTCAAGCGCAAACGTCGGATTATTCGTCCTGACAAATTGTTCTTTAAGCATACTTTGTTCATCTTTTGTGCCCGAAATTTCTATATTTATCTTGGCTTTTTGACGAGGAGCGGGCGTAGCGTCAAGCGATATAATTTGTTCTTTAGGAACGGGAATGTTATTTTTAAATATATCCTCTCTTTCATCAAATATCTCTTCGCTATTTTCATTATTGATAAAATTTAGTCTTAGCCAACCTTGTTGATCGCCTTGCTTATGTCTGCTTTGCGCTCTTGATTTTGTTGTGGATTCGCTACTGTTTTGCTCAGTCGTCTTTAGGGTTTGCTCTATTTTTTGGACTATTTTATCGGCTAGCTCGTCTTGTTTTTTGTTGTCTTCAAAGCGAATTTTCGCCTGAGTGCTTTTCTCTTTTACTTCATTTATCGCGGCTTTCGTCTTGTTTTGTTCCTTTGGTATTTGAACTATGTGCTTTTGTTGCGGGCTATCTATGCTTAAAAAGATCAATACTATAACCAACACCGCTATCGCAACCAGCTCAGCCAATAAAATTTTAGAATTTTTATTAAGATAAGGCAATATCATCCAGCGACGCTTGCGAGCATACGCTTCATACCGTTGTTCAAGCTTCTTGATTTCAGCCGTATCAAGCATTAATTATTCCCGTATCGATAGCCGCCATCGTTAAAATTTTATGATTGGCTGTATCATTTGTTAGATTGGACGGTTCATGATGTTCATAATACTCGCAAATTTCAAAAAATTTATACATCATTTTATTTAACGTCCGCAAATTTCCGTTGCAAAACGAATATGCTAATTCAT
>JAJQAF010000106.1 GCA_021203945.1 Campylobacter sp. | reverse complement strand
GTCGATGCGGGCGTTTTGATACACGAAAGCATTTTAGAATTTAGCGACGAGCTTTGCGTAGAGCGTGAAATTTGGGATATTTGGCGAGAATTAGCAGGCGATGATTTACCGCTTCCGCTCGGCGGAATGGCGCTTCGTCGCTCTTTACCGATAACCGATGCCATAGAATGCGAGCGGGTGCTAACAAAGGCCGTTAAAATCGCCACTGCGCACAAGCCTTTTTTATCGCATATGTTAATGGAGCGAAATTTAATCCGAGTAGATAAGGAAAAGCTAAAAATTTATTTAAATTTATATGCAAACGACGAATCGGTAAGTATGAATCAAACGCAGCTTAAAGCGGTTAATAAGCTGTTTGAGCTTGGTTATAAGCACGGCTTTTACCCGCAGTTAATTGATGCAAACGACTATCTAATCCCTACGCAATACAACGAAATAAGGTTTAGCTAATGCAAAACACTCTCGTTGCGCTTGGCATTGAGACTTTTAAAATCGCGCTTTACCTTAGTTTACCTATGCTTTTAAGCGGACTGATCGCCGGTCTTATCATATCTATTTTTCAGGCTACTACGCAGATAAACGAAACTACTTTAAGCTTTGTGCCAAAGATCGTTTTAGTCGTAATTGTAATCATTTTTTTAATGCCTTGGATGGTGTCGATGATGGTAGAATTTACGACGCGTATGATCGATTATATTCCGGAATTCATCCAGTGACGCGAACGAGTGATTTTGAGAAATTTAGCTCTGTCAAAATCGGCGGCAAACACGATGTTTTGATTATAAATTCTATCGATGAAAATTTTAAGGATAGAGTGATGATAGGAGGGGCGAATAATCTTTTAGTTTCCGACAATCCCGTGCCCATGGCAATGCTCGGCGATGCATTTGATTATATCCGTTTAAACGGCGACGAGCTTGATATAGGCGCGGCTACCAAAAGCGTTAAAATTTATAACTTTGCAAGACAAAAAGATATTGCCGGATTTGAGTTTTTAAAAAATATTCCCGGCACTCTCGGCGGGTTAATTAAAATGAATGCGGGACTTTGCGGAATTTGTATAAGCGATAGTTTGCTTAGCGTGCGGTTAAAAAAAGGTTGGATAGCAAAAGAAAAAATAAATTTCGCCTATCGATATAGCGGCATAGACGAGCCGATATTCGGTGCAAAATTTAAAATTTCATATGGTTTTAACACCGCACTTGCGAACGAATTCGCCGAAAAACGCAAAAATCAGCCGAGCGGGGCAAGTTTTGGTAGCTGCTTTACGAATCCAAACGGCGATTTTGCAGGACGTCTCATTGAGGCGGTCGGACTAAAGGGATACGCGATAGGCGGGGCAAAATTTAGCGAAAAACACGCAAATTTTTTGATAAATTTTAATAATGCGAGCTTTACCGACGCTACCGAGCTTATAGCACTTGCAAAAAGGCTTATCGAGGAAAAATTCGGCATCCTGTTAAAAACCGAAGTCGTAATACTCTAGGAGGCAAAATGCAAGAGCTTGTTAGCGAAATTTTGACGATGTCGATCATATTCGCGTGTATCGGTTTTTACGCGATTTGGCGTGCTAAAAAAGGTGAGAGCGAGCGCGAAAATTTAAAGCTTGACTACGATAAGAATTTAATCGAATTCGCTCTTGCTTTTGAGGCTGAATTTGAGGCGGATATCGTTAATTTTATAGATCTTTGCGAGAGCTTGGCTAGGAAAAATTTGATATTGAAATTTTCAAAAGATATTAGCCGACGAGAGTTCGTTAAGCTTTTAAAAGAGGAAAATTTTAAAAATCAAATCCCCAAGAGCGATAATCCCATATCGCAAAATTTTGTTAGCGAGTGCGTTAAAAATTTAAACACTCCTCTTGCGCTTGGATTTTATATGGCGGACGATAAAATTTTTGCCTTTTTATGCGATAAAGACAAGCTTTTAAATTTGATCGATATCGCTTCGTCCAATGGCGATAATAATATAATATGCGACTAGGTAAAATTTAGCGCGATCGCATTTTTGCCCGTTAAAAAATCCAAAATCAACAAAAATTCATCTGTTTTTAGGTAAAATCAAACAAATTTATCACAAGGTAAAAAATGGCAAAAGAAAAAGATAGCGACAAAAAATTAGTTCCTTTGGAGCTTGAAGCGGACAAAAAAAAGGCTCTTGATTTGGCTTTAAAGCAAATCGACAAGACTTTCGGTAAAGGCACTCTTTTAAGGCTGGGCGATAAGCAAGTCGAAGCGATAGAGAGCGTATCTACGGGTTCGATAGGGCTTGATTTGGCTCTTGGAATAGGCGGCGTACCAAAGGGCAGGATAGTTGAAATTTACGGTCCTGAAAGCTCCGGTAAAACGACTCTTACGTTACATATCATTGCTCAATGTCAAAAATCGGGCGGAGTTTGCGCATTTGTCGATGCAGAGCATGCGCTTGATGTGAAATACGCCTCAAATTTAGGCGTGGATACGGACAATCTTTACGTTTCTCAACCTGATTTCGGCGAGCAGGCGCTAGAGATCGTAGAGACACTTGCAAGGACGGGAGCCGTTGATCTGATAGTCGTTGATAGCGTCGCAGCACTTACGCCAAAGAGCGAGATAGAGGGCGATATGGGCGATCAGCACGTCGGACTTCAGGCGCGTTTGATGAGCCAAGCGCTTAGGAAGCTAACGGGTATTCTAAGCAAGATGAAAACGACCGTTATTTTTATAAACCAAATTCGCATGAAGATCGGTATGATGGGATATGGAACGCCGGAAACCACGACAGGCGGAAATGCGTTAAAATTTTATTCGTCCGTTCGTATCGACGTTCGAAAGATCGCTACTTTAAAACAAAACGAAGAGCCTATCGGCAACAGGACTAAGGCAAAAGTCGTTAAAAATAAGGTCGCACCTCCGTTTAAAGTAGCGGAATTCGACATAATGTTCGGCGAGGGAATTAGCCGTGAAGGCGAGATAATCGATTACGGCGTAAAGCTAGATATTATCGATAAAAGCGGCGCATGGTTTAGCTATAAAGCCGAAAAACTCGGGCAAGGCAGAGAAAATGCAAAAGCTTATCTCAAAGAACACGCGCAAATAGCCGATGAGATCGTAGCCGCCATAAAAGGCTCAATGGGAATAGACCATCTTTTAAGTAGCGGTAAAGAGGACGATAACGATAAATCGGAAGAAGGAGAAGGGTGATGATATTTATTGAAGACGTTACGGCTCACGAAGTTTTAGATAGCAGAGGAAATCCAACGGTTCGCGCGACGGTTATGTTAAGCGACGGCACGGTTGCAAGTGCGATAGTGCCAAGCGGTGCTAGCACGGGCAAGCGTGAAGCGCTAGAACTTCGAGATAAAGATGAAAGATACGGTGGAAAAGGCGTTTTAAAAGCGGTCGCAAATGTAAATGAGCGCATAGCCGAAGCGGTTATCGGGCTTGACGCGTTTAATCAAAAAGCCGTAGATGACGAGATGCTTGAGCTTGACGGGACGGATAACTATTCAAATTTAGGAGCAAATGCCGTTTTGGGCGTATCCATGGCGGTAGCGCGCGCTGCGGCAAAAAGCTTAAATATCCCGCTTTATCGCTATCTTGGCGGTGCAAATGCGAGTATTTTGCCAATTCCTATGTTTAATATCATAAACGGCGGCGCACATGCGAATAATAGCGTTGATTTTCAAGAATTTATGATAATGCCGTTCGGATTTTCGAGTTTTAGCGATGCCCTTCGTGCGGCTAGCGAAATTTATCACAAACTAAAAGCCATACTAAACGCTGCCGGTCATAGTACCGCCGTAGGCGACGAAGGCGGATTCGCTCCGAATTTAAAAGATAACGAGGAGCCGTTAAAACTTATCATGCAGGCTATTTCGGAGGCGGGCTATGAAGCCGGCAAACAAATCAAGCTGGCTCTGGATGTGGCTTCAAGCGAACTTTATAAGAACGGCGCTTACGAGCTTGAGGGTAGAAAATTTTCAAGCGAAGAGTTGATCGAATATTATGTAAAGCTCTGCGAAAAATATCCGATATTTTCTATTGAAGACGGCTTAAGCGAGGACGATTGGGACGGCTGGGCTAAGCTAACGGCTAGGCTCGGAGGTAAAATTCAACTTGTCGGTGACGATTTATTCGTTACTAACGAGAAAATTTTAAGGCAAGGTATCGAGAAAAATATAGCAAATGCCATCTTAATCAAACCGAATCAAATCGGTTCGGTAAGTCAGACTATGCAAACCGTGCGATTGGCTCAAAGAAACGGCTATCGTTGCGTTATGAGTCACAGAAGCGGCGAGAGCGAAGATAGTTTTATCGCCGATTTTGCCGTGGCTTTGAATACGGGAGAGATCAAAACGGGTGCGACCTCAAGAAGCGAGAGAAACGCTAAATACAACCGCCTGTTAGAGATCGAGCTTGAAAACGGAGAATTTTTAGGAGATAATATTTGAGCGACATTTTAAAAGAGTATGATCGAAAGATAAAAAGGTCATACCTTTTGAAATCATTTTTACGCCATATCATAGCCGTTGTTTGCGTGATCGCATTTGGGATTTACATCGGCAATATGATGTTCGGTAAGCGCTCTTTGGACGTTATGCTAAGTTTGCAGAACAAAAAAGAGCGTCTTAGCGAGGATGTCGAAATTTTAAAAAAAGTAAATGCACAACTTCAAAAAGAGTATTTTGAGCTAAAAGAGCTTGAACCGGAATCCAATAAAAAGTAGAAACTATGAAAAAAATTTGGCTTTTGTTTTTTATAGCGATTGCGCTAAATGCGCGAGAGAATCCGTTTATGCCTATGGGCGAACTAAACGGTAGCGTAATGACGACGAATATAATTGAGCAATATGCCCAGTTTGATAAGCAAAATATAAAATTCCCAAGCGATATGAGCCTACTTTTGGGTATTACGATTAAATATCGCGCAAACGACGGCAGTATAAAAGAAAAAGTTATCCAAGATATTAACAAAACCGTTGATTGGAACGATGAATACGTCATTGAAAAGGTGAAGAATCCGGGTTCGGTCGTCGCAAAAAAGCTTGATGTTTCTGTGACTATGCCTGAACAGGCTATGCCGAAAGTCGCTCCCGTAGTTAAAATTTTGGATAAAAACGATACAAATCAAACGGCTAAAATAGACGTAAATAAAACCTCGCCGATTCAAACTCCCAACGTCGTTATGATAGATTTAGATACCAAAAATGCGGACGATACTAAAAAGCCCGCTCAAGAGGTAGCGCCGAACAAACCTATCGAGGTCAAAATAACGCCTAGCGTGAAGCCTAAAATTAACGTTAGCGAATCGTCGAAAATCGTGGAATTTATGAATTTCGTAAAATTTGATATAAACGGGCAGAGTCTTAAAATTTTAACGACAAGTAAGAATATCAAACATTTTTTTTATGAGAAAAATAAAATCGTATTGGATTTTACAAAACCGCCCGTTAGTTTTAAAACAAGATCATTAAAATTTGACGATACGGTCTTTAAAAATACGATAATAGGATGGCATAAGAGCTATTACCGAGTCGTTATAACGCTTGATAAAAAACGCAGATACAAACTCGATAAAATCGAAGACGGATACGAACTTCAAGTAGAGTAAGGCGCTATTTTGCGTTACTACTCGTGTTTGTATCGATTAAAAATAGTCTCACGGCTTGTCGGGCGGTCATCTTTAAATTTTTTATCGCTATATCTTTTCGCATAGCTTCTTCAAGGCTGACCGGCTCGTTTATAATGCTAAAAAATGCGTCTATGCCGTTATTGTTACACTCTTGCGCGCTTTCTAAGACACAGCCGGCAAGCGCGATTACGGGCTTATTATACTTTTTGGCTAATTTCGCTACGCCCGTAGGCGTCTTTCCCATTGAGCTTTGAAAGTCCATTTTCCCTTCGCCCGTTATGACTAAATCCGATGTTTTTATCTCTTTTTCCAGCCCGATTTCTTCTGTTATGATGTCGATACCGGGTTTTAACTTCGCGTTTAAAAAGCTCACGAAGCCAAAACCAAGCCCTCCTGCCGCTCCGGCGCCTTTTAGTTTATAGTGTTTGCTACCAAAATACGCTTCTGTTACCTTTGCAAAATTTATTAGTCCGTCGTCCAACTCTTTTACCATGCGCCCGTCGGCACCTTTTTGCGGAGCGTAAACGTATGCGGCGCCGTTTTTACCGAATAGCGGGTTATCGACGTCACAGGCGATTAAAAATTCGCACTCTTTTAGCTCGGGCGCAATGTTTTTTAGCGAAATTTTGGAAATTTTTATTAAATTTTCGCCGATACCTTCAAGCAAATTGTCCTCATCGTCGTAAAATTCAAACCCAAGTGCGCTTAGCATGCCCGTTCCGGCGTCGTTTGTCGCACTTCCGCCTATGCCTACGATAAATTTGCGCGCACCTTTTGTTATGGCGTCTTTTATCATAAGCCCAAAGCCGTAAGTGCTTGTTTTTAGCGGATTGCGTTGTTTTTCGTTAAGCAGCGTTAGCCCCGAAGCGCTAGCCATTTCAAGTATCGTAAGATCTTTTATAAGGGCGTATCTGGCTAAAATTTTAACGCCCAAGGGATTTTGCACGATGACATCGATAAATTTACCTCCGAGTGCGTCGGCTAAAGCTTCCACGCTACCTTCTCCGCCGTCCGCCACAGGCTTTACCACGACGTCGCAAAGCCCTTTTAACCCGTCTCGTATCGCTAAACCCGCTTCAAGCGAGCTAAGAGAGCCCTTAAAAGAATCAATCGCAACTAAAACTTTCATAATCCGCCCTTTAT
>JAJQAF010000016.1 GCA_021203945.1 Campylobacter sp. | reverse complement strand
TAAGCAAATGAAAGGTCGCAACCGCGGTTATGCAACTCCCGGAGCATCGCTCTCCACAGTGGAGTATGCACTAAACTCCGTTGAGGCGGGTAGGGTAAATTCGCGTCAAGTCGAAGCCGCTCGTCAAGCCCTTACGCGCCATGTAAAGAGACAAGCTAAAATTTGGATTAGAGTTTTCCCGGATAAACCGCTAACAAAAAAACCGCTTCAAACTCGTATGGGTAAAGGTAAGGCGGGTGTTGAAGAGTGGGTTATGAATATCAAGCCCGGTCGCATAATATTTGAAATGGCGGGTGTTAGCGAAGAACTCGCACGTGAGGCTCTTACGCTTGCTATGCATAAATTGCCTTTCAAAGCAAAATTCGTAACGCGAGAGAGTGAAAATGAAATATACTGAAATTAAAGAAAAAAGCGTTGCAGAATTAAACGCGTTGTTAAAAGAGAAAAAGGTGCTTTTATTTAAATTAAGACAAAAGCTAAAAACTATGCAGTTAAGCAACCCTAACGAGATCAGAGCTCTTAAAAAAGAGATTGCTCGGATCAATACTGCAATCAGCGCTTCAAAGTAAGGGGTGAACAATGGCATTAAAAAGAGAAATTCAAGGCGTAGTTTTGCAAAAGGCGGGAGATAAGACGGCTACTATTTTAGTAGAAAGACGCGTTATGCACCCAAGATACCATAAATTTGTAAAACGTTTTAAAAAATATTTGGTTCATGACGAAAAAAATGAGACAAATGCAGGCGACACTATTATAGCAATAGAATGCAGGCCGCTTTCGGCACGTAAAAATTTTCGCTTAAAAGCTGTTTTGGCAAAGGGAGTTGAGTAATGATTCAAAGTTTTACAAGACTTGCAGTGGCCGATAATAGCGGTGCTAAAGAGTTGATGTGCATAAAAGTTCTCGGCGGTAGCAAGAGAAGATACGCTACTTTAGGAGATGTTATTATATGTTCCGTAAAGAAAGCTCTTCCAAACGGTAAAATTAAAAAGGGTCAGGTGGTAAAAGCCGTTGTCGTTAGAACTAAAAAAGAGGTTCAAAGAAGTAACGGTTCGCTCATTAGATTTGACGAAAATGCAGCCGTTATTCTTGACAACAAAAGAGAACCGGTAGGAACTCGTATATTCGGACCTGTCGGTCGTGAAGTTAGATACGCTAACTTTATGAAGATAGTTTCGCTTGCACCGGAGGTTTTATAATGGCAAACGTAAAATTTAAAGTAAAAAAAGGCGATACGGTAAAAATAATCGCGGGCGACGACAAAGGTAAAACGGGTAAAATTTTATCTGTTTTAGCCAAGAAATCCCAGGTCATAGTCGAGGGTTGCAAACTAGCCAAAAAGGCTATTAAACCAAGCGAGAAGACTCCGAACGGCGGTCATATAAATAAAGAAATGCCGATAGACGTTTCAAATGTTGCAAAAGTTGAGGAATAGGTTATGAGTAGATTAAAAGATAAATTTAACGAGGCGATAAAGCCCGCTCTTGTAAAAGAATTCAATATAAAAAATCCTATGCTTATTCCTTCGATTGAAAAAATAGTGATTAGCGTTGGAGCCGGCGAATCCGCAAAGGATCAGAAAGTACTTCAAAATATGGCCGATACGATCTCGCTTATCGCGGGACAAAAAGCCGTAGTTACTAATGCTAAAAAATCCGTTGCCGGTTTTAAAGTTCGCGAAGGTTTTCCGGTGGGTATTAAAGTTACTTTAAGAAAAGAGCAAATGTATGCATTTTTAGATAAGTTGATAAGCGTCGCACTCCCTAGGGTTAAAGACTTTCGCGGTCTTCCTAAAAACGGCTTTGACGGACGAGGTAACTACAACTTCGGTCTTAACGAGCAGCTTATGTTCCCGGAGGTAGAATATGATAAAATTTTACGTACTCACGGTATGAATATCACTATCGCTACAACGGCTAAAAATGATAAAGAGGCATTCAAATTGCTAGAGCTATTTGGTTTGCCGTTTGCAAAAGGAAAATAAAATGGCAAAAAAATCAATGATAGCAAAAGCCGCACGCAAACCTAAATTTGCGGTTCGCGGCTATACAAGATGCCAAATTTGCGGACGTCCGCACTCTGTTTATAAAGATTTTGGAATTTGCCGTGTTTGCCTTAGAAAAATGGCTAACGAAGGACTTATCCCGGGTCTTAAAAAAGCAAGTTGGTAAGGAAAAGACATGTTAAACGATTTAATATCAGACGGACTAACCCGTATCAGAAACGCAAGCATGAGAAAGCTTGAAACGGCTAAACTTCTTCATTCAAAAGTTGTTGAAGCTACGCTTTCCATCCTTGTCGCAAAAGGTTATATCGAAAGCTATAACGTTATAGAAGAGAACAATAAAAAATTTATAAACGTTGTTTTAAAATATGACGAGCACGGTAAAAGCGTTATAAACGAAGTAAAAAGAGTCTCAAAACCGGGACGTAGAGTGTATCAAGGCAAAGACGACATTAAGCGTTTTAAAAATGGCTACGGAACGGTCATAGTAAGCACAAGCAAAGGCGTTATGAGCGGTATGGAAGCAAATAAAGTCGGAGTCGGCGGCGAGGTTCTTTGCACGATTTGGTAAGAATGGTTTTTGCTTTGCTTGAAATTTAGCAAAGCAAATATTTTACGGCATTGTGGTATTCATTCGTAAATGTAGAAATACCCTAGACAAGTAAAAAGGAAATAAATGTCACGTATAGGAAAACAACCGATATCTATCCCTGGCGGCTTAGATGTTTGCGTTGAAAATAACGTCCTAAAATTTAAAAAGGGCAATCATACAAAAGAGCTTGACACAAAAGGTCATGTTGATGTCAAGATAGAAAACGGTCATATAGTATTCTCGGCCAAAGGCGACGATCGCCAGAGCAGAGCTTACTGGGGAACTTATAGAGCGCTTGCAAACAATATAGTTACGGGAATCACTCAAGGCTTTACCAAACAACTTGAGATCAACGGAGTTGGATATAAGGCTGCCGCGAAAGGTAAAATTTTAGAGCTTACTCTCGGCTTTTCGCACCTTATCAATTACGAGCTTCCACATGGCGTTGAGGCGAGCGTTGAGAAAAATATCATAACTATTAAAGGCGACGATAAGCAAGTTGTCGGTCAAGTTGCCGCTCAGGTTAGAGGCTTTAGACCGCCGGAGCCGTATAAAGGCAAGGGCGTTAAATATGTCGAAGAGCGCATAATCCGCAAAGCGGGTAAGACATCTAAGAAATAAGGGGCGATAATGACATCAAAAGTATTAAAAAGAAAACTCGCTCTTAGAATTAAGAGAAAAAGAAGAATCAGAGGTAAAATTTCAGGTATCGCTACGACTCCTAGAGTATCTATTTTTAAATCTAATAGAACAATCTACGTCCAAGCTATCGACGATGTAACCGCTACGACTATCGCCGCCGCCGACGGTAGAAAACTGGGCATAAAAGCAAACAAAGACGGCGCGGTCGTTTTGGCAAAGGAATTTGCAAACGTATTAAAAGCTAGAAATATAGATACGGCTATCTTTGATAGAAACGGCTATTTGTATCACGGCGTCGTTGCGGCGTTTGCGGATGCTTTAAGAGAAAACGGCATTAAACTATAACCCAAAGGAAAATCGATGGAAAAATATAATAGAGAAGAATTTGAAGAAGTAATCGTCGATATCGGTCGGGTTACGAAGGTCGTTAAAGGCGGTCGTAGATTTAGATTTACGGCTTTAGTGGTTGTCGGAAATAGAAACGGATTAGTCGGTTTTGGCTACGGCAAAGCAAAGGAAGTTCCTGATGCTATGAGAAAGGCCATCGACGATGCGTTTAAAAATATCATTCACGTTAAGCTCAAGGGTTCGACTATACCTCATGACGTAGAAGTAAAATATAATGCAAGTAGAATTTTACTTCGTCCGGCCAGCGAAGGTACGGGCGTTATCGCAGGCGGCGGAGCACGTCCTATTATAGAGCTTGCGGGCATTAAAGATATTCTTACGAAATCACTTGGCTCAAATAATTCCGCAAACGTTGTTCGCGCTACTATTAAAGCGCTTAGTTTGTTAAAAAGCTAAGGGAAAGGAATAAATATGTCATTACAAAATTTAACTCCGGCTATAGGCTCGACTCACGTCACAAAAAGAATCGGTCGCGGACAAGGTAGCGGAAACGGCAAAACTGCCGGCAAAGGCAACAAAGGTCAAAGAGCGAGAAAAGGCTATAATGAAAAAAGAGGTTTTGAGGGCGGACAACAACCGCTTCAAAGACGTCTTCCGAAAGTGGGCTTTACTTCAAAATTTGAAAAACCTTACGTTATAAATGTCGAGAAAATAACCGCTATAAAAGAGCTTAATGAAATTACAGTCGCATCAATAGCGAGCGTTCATAAAATTTCAAGAAGCGTAACAAAAATAAAACTTATCGGAGCAAGTGCAAAAGAACTCGCTTCTAAGGTAAAAGACGAGAACGTTAGCGTTAGCGGATCAAAATAATGAATAAAGCATTGACCAACAAGATATTAATCACGTTGGCATTTTTGTTCGCATACAGGATATTGGCATACGTGCCGGTTCCTGGCGTTAATGTCGATGTAATTAAAGAATTCTTCAACTCAAACAATAGCAATGCGTTGGGCTTATTTAATATGTTCAGCGGTAAAGCGGCCGAACGTCTTAGTATCATATCTCTTGGAATTATGCCTTACATCACGTCTTCGATTATTATGGAGCTTTTGGCTGCCACTTTTCCGAATTTAGGCAAGATGAAAAAAGAGCGCGACGGTATGCAAAAATATATGCAGATCATCCGTTATGCGACCATCGTTATTACGCTTATTCAGTCCATAGGCGTTTCCATAGGACTTCAAAGCCTTACAGGACGCGGAGGCGAACAGGCTATAATGATAGATATGAATTTATTTATAGCCATTTCGGCGGTTTCAATGCTTACCGGAACTATGCTACTTATGTGGATAGGCGAGCAGATAACTCAACGCGGAATAGGTAACGGAATAAGTCTTATTATCTTTGCGGGCATAGTTTCGGGAATTCCAAACGCGATCGGCGGAACGATCAATTTGGTCAATACAAGCGAGATGAATTTCTTGGTCGTTATTGGAATTTTGCTTGTTATTTTAGCGACTATAGGTGCGATTATATTTGTAGAAATGGGCGAGAGACGTATCCCTATTTCATACTCTCGCAAAGTAGTAATGCAAAACCAAAACAAACGTATAATGAACTATATTCCGATAAAAGTAAATTTAAGCGGTGTTATCCCGCCGATTTTTGCGAGCGCGATATTGATGTTTCCTAGCACGATTTTGCAGGCAAGTACAAACAAATATATTCAAGCGATAAACGATTTTTTGAATCCGAACGGATATATTTTTAATTTTTTAACGTTTTTATTTGTTATCTTTTTTGCATTTTTCTATGCCTCGATAGTTTTCAATACAAAAGATATAAGTGAAAATTTAAAAAGGCAGGGCGGATTTATACCGGGCGTAAGACCTGGTGAAAATACGGCAAGCTATTTAAACGAAGTCGCCGGCAGATTGACTTTCGGCGGAGCGATTTATCTAGGTCTTATCTCGACTCTCCCATGGGTTTTGGTAAAATTTATGGGCGTTCCGTTTTATTTTGGAGGCACTTCCGTATTGATCGTAGTCTCGGTCGCTCTTGATACTATGAGACGTATTGAGGCTCAAATTTATATGAGCAAATACCAAACCTTAAGCGCGGTAGGTTTATAGATGGCAATTTCTTTAAAAAGACCCGCCGAGATCGAAAAAATGCGAGCGGCAAATAAAATTGTCGCTCAAACGCTTGATTATGTTTCTACTATAATAAAACCCGGAATTTCCTTACTTGATATAGATAAAATTTGTGAAGACATGATAATAGCCGCCGGTGCGAAGCCTGCGTTTAAAGGGCTTTACGGCTTTCCAAACGCGGCGTGCATAAGTGTAAATGAAGTCGTAATCCACGGAATACCAAACAAATATATCCTTAAAGAGGGAGACATAGTAAGCGTTGATATAGGCTCTAACCTAGACGGATATTTCGGTGACTCCGCTAGGACTTTCCCCGTCGGTCAAATTTCAAAAACAGATGAAGAGTTAATTGCTTGCAGTAAGGATGCGCTTTACTTTGCGATAGATATTATAAAAGCCGGAATGCACTTTAAAGAGCTAAGTTTCGAGCTTGAAAAATTTATAATCGCCAGAGGATTTGTCCCGTTACGCGGATATTGCGGACACGGCATAGGCAAGCGTCCTCACGAAGAGCCTGAAATTCCAAATTACTTAGAAGGAAACAATCCAAAATCCGGTCCATAGATAAAAAACGGAATGGTTTTTTGGAGAGAGCCTATGATTTGTCAAAAAGACGGCACTCCGATTATTGGAGAAGATAAATGGAAAGTTACAAGCAAAGACGGGCTTAGAACGAGCCACTATGAGCATTGTTTAGCGGTTATAAACGGACGAGCCGAAATTTTAAGTATTTAAAATGTATTGGGAACATGAGATAACGGATAGAGAATTCGCCGAGCTAATGCTATTTATCAAAGAAAAAGAAAAAGACGGAGTTAAGGTCGGCGTAAATTGCTTTGGCGAGGATAAAGATTATGATATTGCGATCTCTAGTTTGAATGATTTTTGGGCTGTTAAAGATGAAATTCGCTCGTGGCTTAAAGAAAAAAGAGCTAAAATTTATAAATCGGAAATTATAGATGTTTATCAAGATAAAGAGTGGAAAATGTCTATTATACACAGCTACGAGCCAACGAGA
>JAJQAF010000032.1 GCA_021203945.1 Campylobacter sp. | reverse complement strand
CTTAATATACATTTCATCTAAAATAAATTTTACATTAATATTAATAAAGATTTATGATAATTTTTTTTAAAAACGAAAACGAAGTCCCTAAATTTCAATCACAACCCCACTTTTTTCGGGGTTGTGCACCGCATGAGAAAAAAGGCATTGGAAAGGACCCACAAAGAATTTTTAACACTTATATGCCACTATTAAGAGATGTGAAGCTTTGAGTAACATTAAACATATAAGCGGATATATTTTGCCAGTGTTGCGACGTAGGCGTTTGAGCGTGGCAGTCGGTTAATTTTATATATAGCGGATTAAGCGGAGATTAAGCAACTATATATGGCGAATTTGGCGGAGCTTAAGGATTTATTTGCTTTTATTGCTCTTTTCCCCACATACGTTTTTGCACGGGATGCCGTCGCCATCTCGGTCGAAGTTATCGCGCCCGCACTTTTTAAAGTAGTATATGGCTTCATCGCAGCTGCTCATCTCTTTGCAATACCTTTTAGAGCAGTCAAATTTCTCGTCCCCGCTCGCCGCCGCTACCAAAAATAAAAATATAAAAAGCTTTTTCATTTTGTATTTGCCTTTTTAATATCTAGGGTCTATTTCACATTTTCCAAATTTTTCTAAATCGTCACATTTTAGATATAAAATCCCGTCGTGCATTATCGTGTAATAATTCGGCTCTACTTCATTATATAGCTTTTTGAAATTTGATACAGCAAATAGCACTTCAACATTAAAATCGGGATTTAATCCTATTTCTTTAAGCTTTGTTTTATCTGCTATCCTAATGCCTATTATTTCCGGCTTAAAGACTATTCTATGCTCTATTTTTTTAAAAAGATGCGGTGCACCCAACTGCTCATTATAAATTTTATCGGCATTTTCAGAGTAGGCGTCTGCAAAAACTTGATTTAAGCTTTGCATATCCTCAATGTTTTTTAGCCCGCCTAAAACATCTTTTTTGATTTTACTATATTCATTTTTTGAAACCTCATTAAATCTTTCATCGTAAAAGCTACATTTGGCATTCCTTATATTCGCCATTGTCGGGATATTCCCGCCCAAACACTCTTTTTTATATTTATTATAAATAGGCTCTACCACACTGAAATACCCAGTTGCAGCGCTTTTTGCGTCATCTTTTGCCATTAAGTTTGTTATACTAGCAAACACGACCAATGCCATTAAAATTTTCTTTTTCACCTCATCCCCATTTAAATTTTATTTTCAAAATATACTTTTAATAACTTTGCAGATTATTCTAAATCTTTCCTGACTCTCTTTTAGGTCTATTTCGTAGCTTTGGTAGTCTTTATTGACCGATACGATTTTCATCATGCCTTTTGGCGTGAGTTGCAGGATTTTGACCATCAGCTGACCACTAAAATTTAGCACGTAAAGCCCGTCACCTTTAAACTCGCCGTCATCTACGAACATTACCCAATCGCCGGGCTTTAACACGGGCATCATGCTTTCGCCCACTATCTCAATACCGCTTAAATTTTGACCGGGCGGGGTTTTAAAAAACGCCTTTGCGATCGGCATTATCTCGCCTGTTTCGTAGGCGGTTATCTCGCCTAAGTCGTCTATCTCATTACCGCCGCCCGCACTTGCTTTATAGGCAGTTATCTTTTTGATATAGTAGGCATCGGCGGTCGCGGGTTGCGTTTGAGTGTTATCGTGCATTTGTCTTATTTTTAATTGCCATTTTTCAGGTATTTTGTTCCTTTTTATCCAACTATCAACATTCATTTTGCTAGTTTTTATAAAATTTGCAAAATCACTATCTCTTTCTAATCCCCATAAATCTTTTAATCTATTGATTTCATCTCTTGCGTTCATAGTCAAATCCTAAAAATTTAAAAAATAAGACAAAAAGCCTTGACAAGTAAGACAATTTGTCGTATAATTACTTTTACTAAGAGTAATTATATTTAATTAAGCCTTTTTTAAGGCTTAATTAAAGTAATAAAACATAGATGATAAGAGTTTTAAATTATCGTGCAAGCAAAAGGAGTAAAAATGCGAAAAAAGAGATTGGCGCGGTTGATTTACGAGCGCACTAGACTAAATATGCTTGAATACGCAGATGCTAATAATATCAGCGTCTATGCCTTAAAGCAGGGCTATGTTAGCAAAAAAACGGCGGAGATATTCGAGCGAGACGGTATAAATTGGCGTGAAGCGCGGGGCGTGATGGTGAGTGGCGGCACTTGTGCTAGTCGCGTGAAACTTGAGGCGATAAACAGCGAGATAAAAAGCGAGCTCGTGCAAATCGACGAACTAGAAAAGGGGGCGTAAGTCTAATGAAAAAGCAAGTAGGCGAAATTTTAGCGTTTTTGGAAAAAATGCGGGCGATGGGATTTGAGGTTAGGATAACGCCAAACGGCGGATTTGTCGGGGTTAAAAAAGGTGCGTTTAAAAGTGTGAATAACGCGAATTTTAAATCAAATTTTAGTGCATAAAGGAGCGAAAGATGAACTCGGTATTAATTGAAAATTTAAAGCGATTTTTTGAAGTAAAAGAGTGCTTGGATAGAACGGAGCAGAGTATTAGCGAATTAAGAGAAGATAAAAAGAGCTATTTAAGAACGCTTGAAAAGATAGAAATCGCATTAAAACAAGAGCTAAAAACTGATAAATTAGATGATTTGGCGGCGGTTGCAGGTGATTTAAAAAATGATGACGAGTTAGCAAATGCCTTCAATGGAACGCATGCAATAGTAGAAAAAGCACAAAACGGCGAAATTTAATGCATTTATTAACGTTTGAGTATTGACATAAGAAACAAATTTAAGAGGTTAAGAGTAAAGGCGCGGCGTGGAGTTTAGTAGCGGCATAGATAGCTATCGTTTTTTATTACCAAAATCAACGTTTCTTAAATTTATGCGAAAAATCGAGCTAAATACGAAACTTCGCGCCGTAAGCAGAAACAAAGCCGTTAAAGCTTACGCGGACGATAAATTTAAAGGTCAAAAGCCTTTAATAATGCCAATAGGTAAAGAGTTTAAAATTCGTTACGTAAGCTTTAAGCGGGGCATTACGAGCTTAACGAATTCAATGATAGTCGTTGAAAACTCAAATAAGCTAAACGACCTTTGTAAAAAGCGTAAAAAGCCCTACGGCTACTACGTGATGGTAGTGTTTGCGGGGCTTTATCAGCCCAGTCGCGAGGTTTTTAAACAGACGTATAAAATTTTAAGCAAATTTTTACGTAGATTTAAGCCCTTTGAGTTTGACTTGGCTAGCGATATTAAAAGCGATACGCAAGCTCAAAAGAGTGGTTTAAAAATCGGCTTAAGCGGTTTGGAGCGGATTTTATCAGTTACAAAACGACGCTTTACGCTAACAAATGCCATGAAAGATTTTTCGGGCTTAGTAAGATTTGTTTTTATGACAAATACGAAAAACAGACGCAATATCATAGGCAAAAGATAGATGACGAGTTTAAAGGCTGGCATCGCATAGAGCTAACCTTTAAGCTCAAAGATAAATTTATAGAGCATATCGAAAATAAAAGATTGATTGAATACGTAGCGGTTTTAGACGAGGTAGTAAATCGGCTGACAAACGGGGCTTACCCTTACGGCGTGGATATTACGGGCTTAGGGCGGCAAGTGAATTTTTTAAAAGATAATCGGCGCGCGTTGTCTTTTACAAAATCCGCTTAAGGAAATAAATAACTCCTACGCGACCCGATAAATATGGAAGTCAGACTAACCTCGATGAATGAGCTTTATAAAGATATTCTGATGAGCGGTGATGAACTAGAAATGCTGAAAATCGTGGGTATCGTAAGAAAAGTGATACCGCTTGGAGTGGGTGGCTCGCGCTCTAACACCATTCTAACGGCTCTCTAACCACTTTTTGACACTTTTCTAACCATTGTCGCCAAAATATATGATGAGTGTATGAAATTTTCAACTCGCGAACACTTTTGTCAATCTCATTAAAATGAGAAAATACCTATCTCAAATCACGATACTATCGCAATTCTCTTAATTTTTTCTTATCTCCATAAATTCTCATTTTATACAATAATTTACAAGATAGACTGAAAAACTCCATTTGGCAGAAAAATTCTCGTTTAATCTTGATAGGAAATTTATTCGGATGCAAAGGCAATGCCGTATAAAGCCGCCTTAAAGATAAGGCGGAGCAGGCGAGTAATGCAAGCTCTTAAAGACGAATTGATAAAATATAAAAATTTAAAGGCAAAAGTTGCAAAATGGCGATTTGTGTATAAAATGAGCTTAAGCGTTTAAATTTTTACGCTCGTTATCAAGCACGGTCTGCATTTTAATTCTTGTATTTTCTAGCCAATCTTTATCTTGAGTATCAACAAGATCAAGACATATTATTTTTATTTTGCCGTTTTTAAAGGTAAAATTTTTGACGTCCATTATGTCCGAGCCGACCACGACTATGGGTTGGACTTTTAAATTTAATTTATTCGCGACTATTTTAGCACCGCCTTTAAACGGCAATAAAGTATGCGTTTGAGAACGAGTTCCTTCCGGAAATATCGCCAAAACCCTCCCGTTACTAACTCTATCTTCGGCATCTTTGAGCATTTTTATTAAAGAATGCTTGTTTTCTCTCTCAACCGCTATCATTTTTGGAATTTTTATGATTTGTCCTAAAATAGGCAGTTCGTCAATCTGCTTTTTTGCTATCCAACAAATATTTTTAGGATGTATTTCTTCTAAAACTACGATATCCAGCATACTTTGATGATTTATTAATATCATATTCGCTTCATTGTTAAATTCGCCCGTTAGGCTAAGCGAATATCCGCCGAAAAACCTCTGAGTTCTAGCCCAGATTTGCCTAACACGGCGATTGTGCTTAGGCAATATCCACATAAATATAATGACAAATATTACGCTGATTACGAATTCTACGGCAAAAAATGCGGCTTTAATTTTTGATAAGATCATCTTTTTTTACCCATCCTATTTTGACGTCGTTAAATAAAATTTTACGGTACTCGTCTTTGTTTCCTAAAATTTCTATATTTTCTTGCGCTCTTGAAGTATAGAATATCGTAGAATTTTTTGTAGGCAAGATACTTACGCTAACGTCCGGTTTTAATACGGCTTTTCCAAAAGGATTATACGTATAAATTCCAAGTGCTATAAATACGGCAGCTACGAAAAAGTAGCTAAATTTTCGCCTCCAAAGTGCAAGAAGGAAAAATAACGTCGCAAACGAATAGATAGCCACGTCTTTATATGTGCTGAATTCGCTTTGTTTCGGGTTTAGCCCTATTTGAGTGCTGACGTCGTCATCTTCTACGCTGACGGGCAGAGAAAAGCTCTCGAATTTTGCTTTTTTTAAGTTATAATAGTTGAAGTCTAGTGTTTTTTTGTTCGGTTTAAATACCGCAAAATAGTATGCGTTTTGTGCTCCGAAATCTCCTGTGATGGTATCTACCCCTTGTTTTAATATCGTTTTATTTTCAAGATTAAAGGCGCTAAGATCAATATTGTTACCATATAATTCGATAACCATGATATTGTTAATATCGTCAAATTTTGTAGTTTTAAATTTTTTGACCTCAAGATTGTCGGCAACTATATGGTTATAGTTTTCGTCGCTTCTTAGCTCTTTAAGTTTCGGTAAAAATATATTTATATTAGAATTTTGATAATCCTCGCCGTTACGTTGTAAATTTAAGCTAAAGCGAAGAGTTTTTGCTTCTATGTTTTTTGCTTCCAGATATAGCGTAGCCATATATGCGCCGTTATCCAGCTTAACCCATTGCAAGTTTTTTTTATTTAGCCATTTTACATTTGTTTCGTCAAGTTCGGTTGTAAAAATAAATTCAAACTCGCTCTGCGTATCGGCGATAACGTCCAAACTAAAAATTTCTCCTACAAGAGCGTTTTTTGGTATATTCGTAGCCTTTAGTATCAGATCTTTTATCTTAACTTTATCGTAAATCTGAGAATCGGGCAAGTTTATATCGGGTTCGTTAGTAGGAATGATATTTCGCATTTGCTCCGGAGTTATACGCTCCGGTTGCGGTGCGGTAAGTTTTGAACTTATGTCGGAATTTATAATGCCTTGAAAGTTTGATTGAGGCAAATTTACATTAGGTTTATTTGACTGAACGTTAGGAAGCTTTGGTTGTTCATTTACCAATTTGTCTTCCCTGGCTTCATCCATCATGTCAAATACGCTAACTTCGTTGGTATTTGCGCCGTATAAATTTAGGATCAGTAAAGCAAAAGCGATAAATTTTACCAAACCAGCCCTTTTAACATTTTCATACCGTCGTCGGTGCCTAAAATTTTTTCGCAAGCACGCTCGGGGTGCGGCATAAGACCGAATATCTTTTTGCTTTTATCGCAAATTCCGGCTATATCGTCAATAGAGCCGTTTACGTTGCATTCGTTTCCGTATTCGTCGCAATATTTTAATAATACCTGCTCGTTATCATAAAGCTTTTTAAGAGTATCTTTGTCCGTATAAAAATTACCTTCACCGTGAGCTAACGGGATATTTAACACCTCGTTTTTATCTAAGTTCGATAAAAATTTATTTTTATTCGATATTACCTTTAAGTGTTGATATTTGGAAATAAAACTTAAATTTTCGTTTCTTCTCATGGCTCCTTCAAGGAGACCGAGCTCTAGGAGCATTTGAAAGCCGTTACAAATACCAAGAACGTATCCTCCGTTTTTAGCGTGCTTTAAAACGGCATTCATAGCGGGGCTAAATTTAGCGATAGCGGCGGTTCTTAGATAATCTCCATAGCTAAATCCGCCGGGCAAAAACTCCAAATCGGAATCGAGTTTCTCTTCTTTGTGCCATAT